>JBLHID010000122.1:0-8591 GCA_047615545.1 Polaribacter sp. | reverse complement strand
GCCAAAAAGGTTGAAGTATTCTTTCTCACTGGGTAGCAGCGCACCCTGCATACGCTCTTTTTGTAGGCGTAACATAATGACAACATCGACATCCTTTAGCCCTTGCTCCATGTTGTCATACAAATGCACGCCGAGTGATTCGATGCCAATAGGCAATAATGTTCTAGGGGCGATAACTCGAACTTCGGCAGCACCGAGTATATTCAGCGCGTGAATCTGTGAGCGCGCCACTCTTGAATGAGTGATATCGCCGATAATAGCAACCCGCAGCTGGGCAAAGTCTTTCTTAAAGTGCCGTATCGTAAACATGTCCAGCATAGCTTGGGTCGGGTGCTCGTGCTGACCATCACCGGCATTAAGAACGCTGACACCAGGTTGAACATGTTGCGCAAAGAAATGGGCGCTACCGCTATCCTTATGGCGTATCACGAACATGTCGATTTGCATGGCCTCGATGTTGCGAATGGTATCGAGCAGAGACTCGCCCTTAGTCGTCGCCGACGTATTGAGATCTAGACTCAGAATGTCGGCTGACAAACGCTGCGCCGCGAGTTCAAAGGTCGAGCGCGTGCGAGTGCTGGGCTCGAAGAATAAGGTAGCAACGGTTTTGCCTCGCAGTATAGGCACCTTCTTGACGGTTCGTTCGGTGACAGACGTAAACGACTCGGCGGTATCGAGAATTTCGGTTAATACCGACTGATTTAATCCTTCGATGCCTAGAAAATGTTTCAGCTTTCCGTTTTCATCGAGTTGTAAATTCTGATTTGCCATGGTTTTCTGTTAGCCGGTCTCTATTAGGGTTTTGATGCTGAGTTGAAGTGGCTCAGGCCCACTGAGTTTGATATGGCTACCAGCTTCGAGTTGAATGGTCTCGCCGACGATATCTGGCTGGATAGGGATAGAACGCTCACCACGATCAACCAAAATAGCCAGAATGATTCGCGCAGGCCGACCGTAGTCGAATATCTCGTTCATCGCAGCTCTTATGGTGCGCCCTGAATAAATGACATCGTCGACCAGAATGATGGTTTTGCCATCGATATCGGTCGGCAAGCTCGATGGATTAACCGTTGGATGAAGGCCTGTTGTGGTGAAGTCGTCACGATAAAACGAGATATTCAATCGCCCAAGCTCGGTGTCTGGGGCAATGGTTTGATGGATGATATCAGCGATCCAGTAACCGCCCGTTTCGATGCCGACGATGATGGGCTGATCGGCAGGATCCTGAGCGTCTGAGAAATAGGGTTTGAGTGCTAGTGTCAGCTTATCGATGAGTATTTCAACTGAAGGTAATGACACGGATGTTCCTCACTCGTAAACGCCTAGTATTGAATTTGGGGTGCTTTATAACATGATTTATTAGGGAGTTACAGCACCGGTAATGCCGTCTATCAAAAACAGGGGGCCATCAGATCGGGCTAGTTTTATCACCACGAAGCCATGATTCGGTGATCAGCATGGCTGCCATGCTATCGATTTGCTGTTTAGTTCTGTGTTGCTTGCTTTCAACTGCAATCTCGTAAGCTTCACGGGTGGTGAGCCGCTCATCGACGAGTTCTACAGGCACTTTGAATCGACCTTCGAGCTGCCGACTGAATTTTAGCGCTTTTGCGGTCATAGGGTGATCGTCGTCAATCATCGAACTCGGTAGACCAACAATCAGCTTTTGCGGTTGCCATTCTTTCAAAACACTTTCAATCGCTAGCCAGTTGGGTTTCAGATTAATCGATTTTATCGCATTCAGGGGGCGTGCTTGGCCGGTCAGGGTGAGGCCTATCGCGATGCCAGTCCATACGGTACCAAAATCAAATCCAATCACAGTGTCGACTTTAGTTTCCATGCGCCTGTTTATGCGTTGCCACTGACGGGTGACAGCATGCTGATATCAAACCCGAGTGTATCGAAAGCCATTTGCCATTTATCGTCTGAATTTTGATGGAACAAAAGTTCGGCGCTTGAAGATGACGTTAACCAAGAGTTTTCCTGTAACTCAGATTCTAGCTGTCCCGATGCCCAGCCAGAAAAACCGAGTATCACCAGATAATCCTCTGGTCCTTTACGGTCAGCAATGGCTTGCAAAATATCAGCCGATACCGTCAGGTGGATGCCGTCCGATACTTCCGTGGTTTTTTGCCACTCGTCGTCGCTATGCCTCGTTGATCTATGCAGCACAAAGCCTTGTTCAAGTTGCACTGGCCCACCAACATAAACTGGCTGTTGGCGGATGTCCTCGTCATTACATTCGATGTCGAGTTGCTCGAATATGCTGTGAAGCTGCTGAGATGTCTGGTGGTTGATCACCAGACCCATGCTGCCCTGTTCGTTATGTTCGCACATGTAAACAAGGCTAGAAGCGAATAGCGGGTCTTTGATGCTGGGCGTGGCGATAAGGCACTGATCGACCAGACTTTGGGCAGTTGTATTCATTTAGCTTATGTCTCCATTCGTACTCAATTGGTTACTGTTAAAGTTCCATGTTCGTATAATGACTATTTCATCGGTACGTTGCATTAATTCTTTAGAAAAAGGTGGAAATGGTTCTGACAAGTGCAAAATTCGTTTGGCCGCTTCGTCGAGAATACTTGATCCAGACGATTTGGTTATTTTAACATCCAGTATTGCGCCTATATGATTGATGCGAACGCTCAAGCGTAATTGGCCATTAATTTGTTTAACTCTAGCTTCGCTAGGGTAGTTTAGATTGCCGGTGTGCTCTATTTTTTTAACCCAGGAGGCCAGGTAGCTCGCCTCAACCGCCTTTTTAGTGGCTGCGGTTAAGGTGATCGACCGCGGTCTTTTGGCGTAATCGATCGTCATCTGACGGATTTCAGCTTGTAATTGAGCGATCTTACTTTGTCGCTGTTCAGTATCACTAGCCTGCTTAGAATTAGATTCTTTCTGTTTTTTTTGCTGAGTTTTGTCAATTTTTTGGTCTGAATGCTGTTGTGTCAGAACATAAATTTGACTAATAGCGAGTTGGTTTTTGTTTAATTCTTGTCTGGCTTGATCAGTCAGTCCTTGCTGATTAATCGGCGTGTTGGCTGATGCCGGTGCGCTTGGACGCGCTTTCTCGTCGGCTTTTCCACCACCGGCCTGATCGACCTGGGCTAAATAGTCAGGGTTTTCGACTGCCTCCAAACTACGAGAGTTCGCAATAATAACCTCAAGGCCAGGCAAGACCTCGGCGCTAGATTTTTCTGATTGGGTAAACCCGACCCCTAGCACGACGATAGCGTGAATGGTTAAAGCCAGAAAAAGCGTGAAGCCCAGCCGATCGCCAGCATTAATGCTGGGGTTGTTTGGTTGCTGATCTTTACTCATCATATGGCTTGGTTTGTCATGTGTGATGTATTTTGCCAGACAATGGTGGCGCTTCACCAGTCGTTTGAGTCGACTGCCTCGATAATGTAAATTTATTGCTGATGGGAGTCTCTAAGAATTGAAACTAACGTTAGTCGACAAGCATGATCGGCCAGTCGATAGTAATGTCGATTTTCTGTGCTAATGAGCGCGTAATTATGATTTTTTTATCTTCGCTGATAATAAGGTAATCTTTTATGCCCAGTGATTTAGCCAGTGAACGGTGATTGCCTATGCCGTCAATCATCAGGGTTGTGGCGGCTACATCGGAAAGCACAGGGTCAGGCGATAATACGGTTGCAGAACTGATATGTTTGGAGGGATCACCTGTCCTCGGGTCGATAATGTGGTGAACGATCTTTCCTGCTTGTTGATAGTAGCGCTGATAGTTTCCAGAAGTGAACAAGCCATGCTCACCTGTCAGTTTAACGCTGGCAATCGCACCTGGTTCGAAAGGGTTTTGTATCCCAATTTTCCATGGCTTCCCAAATTTGGCGCCAGAAAAGTACAGGTCACCACCTGCATTAATCAAGAAGTGTTTGAAACCAGAGTCGGTCAAGTAGTCAGCGATTAGTCCGATGGCGTAGCCTTTAGCTATTCCGCCTAGATCAAGCTGGAGGTGAGGGTTGCTGCTGTGCGCTTGTTGTTGGTTTAGCTTCAGATCAAGCATTGTCGGAATGTCGGTCTTTATCAGGTTAATTGTCTTGGTATCAGGCTCGCTTGTACCGTGAAAGCCATAGGCGTTGATGAGCCGCCCTAATGCCGGGTTAAATAAATGCTGTGATTGACGATAATATTGCTGACTAAGGGCTAGTAGTTGTTTGAGGGATTCGGGCACCACAGCCGTATTGGTGTCGATTAAAGCTTGGTTAAAGCGGAACAGGTCGCCATCTTCCCAGGCATGCCAGTTTTTTCGGTAAACCAGAAGTTGACGTTCTATTTGGGCTAATGCTGCTTCCGCTTTGTCACGATCAGCATGTATCAGGCTGACATCGATAATGGTGCCAAATTGCAGAATGCGTTGTTCTACTAGTTGCTCTACCGACTGTTCCTGGTTATTGCAGGCAGATAGTAAAACGAATAACAGGCTGGCAATTAAGCGGGAATTAATAGTTCTATACAATTGAATAAATCGGCACTGATATTAAGGTTAAACTCTTGGTCGAGTTCGCGAATGCAGGTGGGGCTGGTGACATTGATTTCGGTGACATAATCGCCGATAACGTCCAGACCAACGAAAATGAGACCTTTTTCGCGCAGCTTAGGTCCGATTTGTTGGCATAGCCAGTGGTCACGTTCGCTTAGCGGTTGCCCGCGAGTACTGGCACCGGCGGCGATATTACCTCGGTTTTCACCTTTAGCGGGTATGCGGGCGAGGGCATAAGGCACTGGTTCACCATTGATCATTAAAATACGCTTATCACCTTCGGTTATTTCTGGGATATAACGTTGAGCCATGGTTTGAGACCTGCCACGCTGGGTCACTGTTTCGAGTATGACGTTAGTATTGGTATCTCCAGCTCGAACTCGGAATATCGATTGTCCACCCATGCCATCGAGTGGTTTGATGATGACATCCTGATGCTCTGCGATAAATTCGAGTAAGCGTTCAGGGTTACGGCTTATGCGAGAATCAACACAGCATTCGGGGAATGCGCGGGTATAAAGCTTTTCGTTGCAGTCGCGCAAGCTAGACGGTTTGTTGACGACTAAGGTGCCATTTTCTTCTGCTTGTTCGAGCAGATAAGTGCAATAAATGTATTCAAGATCAAACGGTGGGTCTTTGCGCATAAAAATAGCGTCGAGTGAATCAAGTCGGCAACAACCTTCGCCAGTGACGCTGAACCAGTCGTCGTTGTCATCGGCCACTTCTATCGTTTTATAGTGGGCATAACTAACGCTGTTTTCCATGTACAGGTCATCAATGCGCATATAGAAAATTACCCACCCACGGCTTTGCGCTTCGAGCATCAGCGCGAAGCTTGTGTCCTTCCACGGTTTAATTTTCTCGATCGGATCCATCACGATACCGAGCCGTCGTTTAGTCATTTTTTTTGATCTACCTGTAGTTTCAATTTTTCGATTCAGCTATTTCTGTGGCACGATTCTACTGAATTTCGCTCTTTAACGCACATCTAAATCTAGTGATCAGGTCTATTTTATGGCTGCAGCTAGGAAGGGTAGTAAACGTCTATATTGAACGAGTATTGATTGTCGTTACGACAGCGGTTTAAGAAATCTGTAAGCTATAAAAATGCAAAAATCACATCATATTGCTCGGATAGACCGCTGATTTTGAATGAGAATACGCATATAATTGGGTGAAAGCAATTTTAGCATGACTCAATTAAAGCCCTAGCTAGCTAACCCTGAATTCAGGTTACCGCTTGGGCAAAAGAGGAAATAATCGTTTTAATTTTAGATGACACACCAACAGAAAATCATGTCTTTAAGGTAATGCTGGGGGAAAACTAATTCAGGTGTTAGTGGCCAATAATGTTGAAGAGGGTACAGCAAAGACGTTCGAAATAGAGTCGGACCTTGTTTCGATGGGTGTAGTAATGCTGAAAACAAATGGTTTTCGGGCTTCGCGAAATTTGGGGCAAGACCCAGATGCTTCAACTATCCTTGCCATTATCATTAGCACGAAAGGCGAGAGAACCGATAAAATTTGGGGTATGCGTCAGGGTACGGAAGGTCACCTGATAAAGCACTCGAGTGAAGAAGGATTAATGGTAGGCATTGATAAGGTGCGGTCTTAATCAATGACTATTACCCCGCCATTTGAAATCTTGCAAACTTCAGATGTTAGTGTCAGAACGAACGCTAGTGGTTCGCCGATTGATAAATCGCTCAATGATGACTGGGTAGGAGTGGGTTTTCGAATTAATAATGTGTCTCTGTTAACGAGAACGGATGATGTCATCGAAATATTGTCGCCACCACCCACGGTTCGGGTGCCGGGAGTTAAGTGTTGGGTTAAAGGGCTCGCCAATGTTCGAGGTGCTTTAGTGCCAGTGCTGGACATGAAGGCTTTTCTTTATGGTCAGGTAACGGCTATAGGGAAAAATTGTCGTATTTTAATCGTCAATAAGAAGGGCGTTATAGCAGGGTTATTGGTTGAAGAGGTTCATGGCTTAAGGCGTTTTAAACCGGGTGAGCATCGAGATGAAATGGATCCTGATTTGGGGTCGGTCAAACAATATCTAGATGGCATTTTTGTCGATCAAGAGCATCGTTGGAATGTATTTAGTGTTGATAAGCTGGTGGATAATGAACAATTTTTATGTGTTGTATGAGTAGGATAAAAACAAGTAGGTTAAAAAGATAAAATGATATCGTTAGGCGATAAAGAAAATCGGTTCCTGACTGATAATGATGGAGTGAAAAAAGGCAGGTCGATCAATAAAAAAGTAACGTTTATTGGTGTAGCCATTATGGGGTCTATTCTTGTAATGGCGGTTCTGTTTGCTATTGAATCACTATTGTCAGGTCAGAACAAAGAGCACACAGCCCTTATATCTGAGCAGCAGGTAGTCTCCTATCAAATTTCACTTCGCTCGCTTGAGTCGACAGAAGGTGATGCATCAGCTTTTGATGAACTAGTCGCGAATAAGCGACGTCTTATTACTATTCTGAACAGATTTGACAATGACGCCGCCACCTTATGGTTGTCCCCTCTATCAAGTGGCGACGTGGCGGAATACTTGACATTAAAAGATGTTTGGAATCATTACGAAAGTAACATTGACACGGTAATATCTGCCAAAGCATTGATTGGAGCAGTCGGCGAGGATGTTACGGCCATTCGTGAATCTTTGCCCGAACTCATACTGCTTGCCGAAACAGTGATCGATGAGCTGGTCAAAGTGAGTTCACCTCGGTCAGATATCGCGATCGCTGCACACCAATTGGTTTTGGTCAATGGGTTGGAAAAAAGTATGAATCAGATTTTGACTGAAGGTGACGTAATTGTGGCCGCATCTGACCAGTTCACCAGTGATTCGGCCTTCATCGAAAGGCAATTATTGGCAATGCTAGATGGTAATAATTCGCTTGGTATTAATCGCTTTTCTGGCCATCGAGTAATCGATAATTTGGTCCAGTTTGCTGACCTATATTCAGTGGTAAAAAAGAATGTGCAGCAGATAATCGATCATTCACCTAAGCTATTTGAGGTGCATGCAGCAGCGCAAAATATTCAGTTGTTGAGGGAAGATGTTCGAATCTTGTCGAAAAAATTATTAAATGTTATCAACACAAAAAACGACCAGTTGCAGATACTGACTTTCGTTGGCTATGGGATTGGTGTAGTAGCGCTTTTTTTAGTGGCTTTATTAATCTCGATAGTCGTGCGAGAGAGCCGTTCCAGCCTGCTCGATTCGCAGGGCCAAACTGACAAAGATCAGAGGGCGATTTTACGCCTTCTGGACGAAATGAGGAACTTGGCAGATGGTGACCTTTCTGTCCATACAACAGTCAACGAAGATATCACAGGCGCAATTGCAGATTCGGTGAACTACTCAATTGATGCCTACCGATACATGGTTGGAACCATCAAAAAAACAGTGGTTAAAGTCATTGCCTCAGGCCGAAAAACACACGCGATTACTCGGCAGCTAGAAGAAGCGAGTAATGCGCAAGTGGCTCGAATAGCAACGGTTAGTGCCTCTGTTAAGCAAATTTCAAAATCGATGCTCAGCGTTTCGGGAAAAGCCACCGATTCTGTTGAGGTGGCCCGTCAGTCGGTCAATATCGCACAAACTGGTAGTAAAATAGTAAAGCACACCATTGATCGTATGGAAGCGGTCAGGCTACAAATGCAGGAAGCGTCAACAAGAATCAAACGGTTGGGAGAAAGTTCTCAGGAAATCGCTGATATCGTTAACTTGATTACTGAAATATCTGACCAAACCAACATACTCGCTTTGAATGCTGAGATCCAAGCTACCATGGCCGGTGAGGCGGGCCAAGGATTCGCGGTTGTTGCAGACGAAGTGCAACGTTTGGCAGAACGAACGGGTGATGCAACCAAGCGAATGGAGGCGCTGGTTAAGGCTATTCAGGCTGATACAAACGAAGCAGCCCTGTCAATGGAGAAAAGCGCCGCCAACGTAGCCAAAGGGACGAAACTGACAGAGGATTCGGGCAGCGCTATGAATAGAATTGAGCGATTATCGATGAATCTCGCGCAGCGTATATTAGTGACCTCAGAAGAGTCCAAATCTCTG
>JBLHID010000121.1:0-8754 GCA_047615545.1 Polaribacter sp. | reverse complement strand
TTGTAGGCAAATATATTACAGCGCTGGCCGAAGTAGGAAACGACGGCCAACACTGCGAGCAAGCCCCACTCGACAGTCGTCGGTTGTTGCCAGAAGTAAAGGCCAGGTATCGCCATGGCAATACTGACACCAAGTGCAGACCAGGCCATGATCGTGTCGGCGCTGTCTTTTTGGGTCAGGATACGCAGGATAATCATGACGCCCGCAGCGCCAGCCGAACCTACCAGTGCGGCGATACTGTAGATTGAAAATTCTGCCGTGCCTGGTTGTAACATGACCATGACACCAACGAATCCCATCGCGACTGCGCTCCAACGATAAACACCGACAACTTCATCCAGAAACCACACAGCGAATATTGTTATAAAAAAACTTTTGGCGAAAAAGATCGCCGTTGCGTCCGCCATCGGCAGGTGAATCACTGCGCTGAAACCACCGAGCATCGCAATGATGGCAAACCCTATTCGTGAAATTTGTAAGCTTGGGCGATTCGAACGAAGTGACCCTGGAAAGTGACGCATGATTGTGGGTAAGACCATGACGATCATGCCGAGCTGGCGTACCAATAGGATTTGGGTAATGTTTAGGTTCTGGCCGAGCACTTTGATTATCAGTGCCATCAAGGTAAACAATATCGATGCCAACATTAGGAACAGTGTTCCTTTCAGGTTGTCGGGTAAACGGTGGAACCAACTTAAATATGATGTTTTCAATTCGTGTCCTAAAGCGTTGAAGGTCGGCTTATGTTGGTTTGGCGAGCAATGTAAATTCGGCCAATTCACTGCACCAAGTTTGTTGACCATAACAGAAGGCAGTGTCGGTCGAATCAAATATAGTTAATTCCATTTCTAGCCCATAAGGCGCGGTATCGAGATCGAGTAGTTTTGTGTCTTCATCAGAAATCTCGCTGCAACGTATCGTAATGCGTCCGCTGCTACCAATCACGCCATATCGACTTTCGTGCAATAACGTCGTTGGTTGACTGAGGTCATGCTCTAGCAAGTCGGGAAACAGTTCGGCGACCGCCCATTCTCGTTCGACCAGCACTGTCTTGCCGCTCACTCTAAACAGGCGTTTGTAGGTATGTACCTGTGCGTCGATTTCCAGCCCTAGTTTTTGGGCTATGTGAGCACTTGCCTTTTCAGTCGACTTGGCGATCACTTCAATCGTCAGGTTGACAGAATCTTGTAATGCACGTGATGCAAAACTGAGCGTATTACCGATGTCATAGCTCAGTCGTTTGTCGGCTACAAACCTGCCTTTGCGTGGCAGCCGATAGGCGTAGCCTGCCTTCTCCAGTTCAGCTAGCGCCTGTCGCGCTGTCATCCGGCTGATACCCAACTGCTCGGCCAGCACTCGCTCGGACGGCAAGGCGTCATTGCTTTTCAATTGCCCTGCGTCTATTTGCGCGATGAGTTTATCTCGCGTACGAAGATAAATGGGCGCGGGGGAGTTCTCTTTTTTGTTGACAGTCATATTCCTCTACTGGTATATACCAGTCTAGTTTTACTCTATTTGTCTTGCGTACGCCAACTTTAATACCTGTCGGGCTAACTATGAATACATCCTTGCCTCAACACACAGAAACTATCGTCATTGGTGGTGGTATCGTCGGATGCTCAGTGGCCTATCATCTGGCTAAGGCCAATCATGATGTCATACTACTTGAACGTAAACAGCTTACTTCGGGTTCTACCTGGCACGCTGCTGGGCTGGTGAGCCAGTTTCATGGCTTCCCTTGTATCACTCGTTTGGCCTGTTATGGCATTGAACTCATGCAACAGTTGGAAGCCGAGACAGGACAGGCCACCGGCTTTAAACGTGTCGGTGCGACTGCCGTTGCGATGAACGAGGCACGATGCGAAGAGTTGCGCCGCCGTAAGGATGTCGCCATTGGGCAGGGCATTCGCGTCCAATCTTTGTCGATTGATGAACTTCAGGCACAGTGGCCGTTATTGAATCCCGACGGTATTTTGGAGGCGATCCACTTTCCTGATGATGGCCAAACCAACCCGATTGATACCACTATGGCTATCGCTAAAGGCGCTCGCATGGCGGGTGCGAAAATATTTGAAAATACTGAAGTCATTCGCATCATCATCGAAAATGGCACTGCCGTTGGCGTTGAAACCGAGCAAGGGGTTATTCGTGCCGATAATGTGGTTAACTGCACCGGCATTTGGGGACAATCGTTTGCGGCAGCAAGCAACACACAATTACCCATTCAACATAACCAGCATTTCTATATTGTCAGCGATCCGATTCCTTCATTGACTCAGTCGCTGGATCAGCCAACACCCGTGTTACGCATATACGACGAGCAAGCCTACTATAAAGAAGATGCCGGTAAATTGATGATTGGTTTTGCGGAGTTGAATGGCATGCCTTGGGATCCGAAGGGTGGCATACCCAGCGACTTTGAATTTACCGAACTGCCTTACCCAGAAGATCATCTGGATGCGGTGTTGGAAAAATGTATCGAGCGCGTGCCTGCTCTGGCCGATGTCGGGATTCGGACCTTTTTTAATGGCCCCGAAGGTTACACCCCTGATGGTCGTTATTATCTGGGTGAAGATCGCAATATCAATAAGCTATTTGTCGCCGCAGGATTTAATTCATCGGGCATTCAAAATGGCCCAGGCGCGGGTATGGCGCTTGCCGAATGGATACTCAAAGGCCACGCGCCGCGTGATCTGGTTGATGTCGATGTACGGCGCGTGCAGCCTTTTCAGGCGAATCGTGATTACCTGCTCAACCGTGGGCCAGAAACCTTAAGCGAAACCTACGCCATGCACTGGCCTTACAAACAACGAGAGACCATGCGTGGCTTGCGTCGGTCACCGATTCACGAGCAGCTCAAACAGGCGGGTGCGGTATTTGGTGAGTCGGTCGGTTGGGAGCGCCCAATGTGGTTTGCCCCAGAAGGGGTTAAAGCCGAATACGATTATGGTTACAACAAAACGCCGTGGTTTGAACATTGGGAAAATGAACACAACGCGATACGAAATGATGTCGGGTTAGTTGACCTCAGTCCATTTTGCAAAATCTTGGTTGAAGGCCGCGATGCCGAGGAAACTTTACAGCGCATTTGCACCAACAATGTAGCGGTTAAAGCGGGGCGAGTAGTTTACACACAATGGCTCAACGAACGCGGCGGCATCGAGGCAGATGTCACAGTCGTTCGCCTCGAAGACACTCGTTATATGGTGATGACATCAGCCGCGACGGGTTTAGCTGAACTGGCATGGTTACGCAAAAACACACCAAAGGACGCTGATGTTCATATTGTTGATGTTAGCACCTCACAGGCAGTATTGGGTATCAGCGGCCCTCGCTCGCGTGAGTTGCTGGCGGCTTACACGCGCAGTGATCTATCGCATAGTGCTTTCCCGTTTAGCACAAGCCAGAGTATCGATATAGGGCCGGTAGCGGTACGCGCGCAACGCATTAGTTACAACGGCGAGCTAGGCTGGGAGATATTTGTCGATGCGTCTTTCGCGCCCTATCTATTCGAGCTACTCATGTCTGGCGAAAAAGCCGAACCACCTAAACTAGTGGGGTTCCATGCGGCGGAATCACTACGCACCGAAAAGGCCTACCGACATTGGGGTCATGACATGGGTTACACCGACACACCACTAGAATCGGGGCTGGCCTTCACCTGCAAATTCAATAAACCGAATGGATTTATCGGTAGCGGTGCTGTCAGCGCACAGAAAACAGTCGACAGACAAATCGTGCAGATATTGCTCAAGGGTTGCGAGCATTTTATTTATCATAATGAACCCATCCTGCTCGACGGTAACATGGTCGGAAGCATCACCACCGGCAGCTATGGACATACGCTCGGCGGCCCTGTTGGGCTGGGATGGATTAGCGGCAGCGGTTGGGACCAGGAAACGCTTAACAATGCGCGCTGCGAAATCCTAGTATCAGGCCATAAAATTCGCGCGCAGCTTAGCCTGACACCCTTATATGATCCAAAAAATGAACGCCTGCTTAAATAATGCAGCTTTAACTAGGGCCTATTTATCCAAGGTATATTTAACTATTTCGTAGCTGAAGACCACATCCAATGACCACTTTAACCGCAACACAAATAGAGTCCTTTGAGCGTGATGGCTATATCCTGCTTCAGAATATTATTCCGCCAGAAACACTCGCTCAGTTGTCAGCCGAGTTCCAACAGTGGGTAGAAGAAAGTCGCCCACATACTAAGCCTTATGGCACTACTCATAACAACCGAGCCAGATTCGACATTGAGCCTGGTCATAGTGCCGAAGCACCGGCACTTTGGAGAATCGCTTCGCCAGTCGAAATCTCTGAATCCTATCTTACCTTTATGCGCGACAATCCGGCGCTGGATGCGGTAGTCAATCTCTTTGGCCCCAATATAAGGTTTGAAAATGCCAAGATTAATTCGAAGCAACCAGGTGCAGCCCCCGAGGTCAAGTTTCATCAGGATTTCCTGTTCGAACCACATACCAATGACGACATGATAGCGGTGCTGTTTTTTATCGATGACGTCACCGAGCAGAATGGCCCGCTTGAGATTGTACCTGGCTCACACAAGGGGCCATTGTATGAACACTGGCACAATGGCACCTTCACTGGTGCGGTGTCCGATAGCGTCGCGACTGAAATGAAACCACGCGCCATCCCATGCTATGGTGCGGCTGGGTCGGCTTGCTTGATGCACGCGCGTCTGCTACACGGGTCGGCACCTAATCTTTCGACCCAGCCGCGCACCCTTTACATCATTGAATATTACGCCGAAGATGCTTATCCGCTGCAAAGCAATCACATTCCGAGTCAATATATGTGCGAAGTGGTTCGCGGTGAGGCGACCGGTAGAGTACGCTGTAGCGATTAAGCTATATCAATTACGAAAGGCGTTCCCAGAGGTGCCAACTGGTGCTTCCTTGTTCGACCAACAAGCTAAAGCGCATCCCTAAAAATGAGACCGACGTTTTTTCCTGATTATAGATTAGATTGCTTTTAAAAGAGCCTGTCCTGCTTTTTCCGCGAATACGGTGAAAACCACTGGACAATACTTGGATTAGAAAGCGCCGGATAAACTCATCGGTCCTCAACGTCATGGCCTTAAAGCGGTATTGCCCTCTGTTGCAGTAGTCTTTCCACTTAAAGGTAACACCTCGTTCATCGAGCGTCGGCAGACGACTGTTGGCGATCACCCCTTGATAGCTATACCGTGAAAAATAAACCAGCACAGCTTTGGGGCCTGCACAGGGTCGCTTCGCATAGACGACCCACTCGATCTGTTTCATCGGCTTAAGCCATGCGGCGAAGACTGTCGCATGGCCAGCGAGTGCTGCTCACCAAAGAGCTTCAACTCACCCGTTTGAAAGGCCTTGTTGAGGTCTTCCATGAATAACCGTCTACACAATCGTGACAATACCCGCACCGTTAGAAAGAAGCTTGGCTTGCAACCGATCTAGCGCTGACCAGCAAATACGGTGAGAAATTTCTGGAATTTGCATCTCGGCCCTATTTGCAAAAAGCAAATAAGATTCAGGGAGGGGGCTAGAAGTTTCCCACGTCTCATTTAGCGTGAGATCAAACATAACAGCTGATGTCTTTAGTGATCCGAAACCGCCCCAGCTGCGTATACGAGCTTCCCAAACTAGTACATTACCAAAAATTTAAATATACTGGGACGAAAAATGGCCTAAACACTTCACGGTAGGCCGTCGTCAATTCGTTGGCGGTATTTAGTAATTGCTTTGCGATAATAAAAAAAATAGAGGTTATAAGCGTTGAAAAAATTTCGAGACTTAACTATCAGGACCAAGATATTTTCCACATTCGGCCTGATAGTGGTAGCTTTCACAGCGGTTGTTATCTATAGCCTGTACAACTTAGATCTGACCAATAATCGCCTCAACCTTATCGTTGAGAGTGACGCCGAGAAAATCAAACTTGCCGCGCGCATCAACCAGAACCTGCTGGAAATCGCGCGCGCGGAGAAGAATATCGTGCTGGCCAAAGACCAGCGGGAGATGGATGGGTACGCCGCCTTTACTGAGACTACCCGTGATGAGATGCGTGAGCGCCGCAAGAACTTGCGTAAACTGACGGATCCAGGAGGACAGCACCTTTTGGATAGCTTTACGCAGGTATGGGATCAGTATCTGCTGGTGAATGAGAAAGTCAGGGAACTGACCAGAATCAATGCCAACGTCAAGGCGAAAGAGCTCTCCCAGAACGAAGCACGATCCGTTTTCGAACAGGCGAGTAGCTCAATCACGGCAATCCTAGAACGAGCTTCCAATGAGACGGCAAGCCTTGTTGATATTAAAAGCCTTCAGCTCAACTCCCAACGCACCCGTCAGGTCTCTCGCATCCATCGTTATCTGGCAGAAATTCAGCGAGCGGAGAAAAATCTGATCCTAGCCAACACACAGCAGGAAATGGACAACTACGCCTCGGCCACCGAAAGCTTGCTCATAGAAATGGACAGGAGCCTGATAGAACTGACTGAGATAATCTCTGAGGAATCGAAGAGCGACCTGTATAGGTTCAAGGAACGCTACGACCAATACGTGCGCCTGAACCAGCTGGTCCGAGATCTCAGCCGTGAGAATAGTAACGTACGCGCGTTCGATCTCAGCAGTGGTGAAGGGCGACAACTGATTGACCGGGCACAGACCATCATGGCGTCCATCGTGGAATATAACGAGGATAGTCTGGACCGGCACAAGCAGACCAGTGATGTAATGCTGTTCAATGCCATTAACAACGGCCTATCACTGTTGGCGGTGATACTATTCGTCGGCACTCTCTTGACGACACTGATTGTGCAAACTATCGGTCAGGGCTTCGAGCGACTGAAGAATGTCACGACGGCCATTGCAGATGGAAACCTGGATACCTCGCTGGGTCGCGTCACGAGCGACGAACTGGGTGACCTGAGCCAAGCCATTGGGCGCATGCAGGACTCACTGCTCGAGGTTAGTCGAGAACGCAAAGCCACCGAGTGGCTCAACACTGGGCTGGTGCGCCTCAATAGCTCTGTGGCGGGAGAGCCAGTCTTGCACGTGCTGGTCGACGTTATTATTGCCGAGTTGTGTCATACAGTCGGCGCCAATCTGGGTACCCTATATCTTTTTGAGGACTGGGCCGAGTCGCCGATACTGAACTTGGCTGGTGGCTACGGTTTTAATGCCAGTGGCGATCTCGTAACACAGTTTCTGCCGGGCGATGGCCTGGTGGGTCGGGCTGCCAACGAACAAGCGCCGGTGGAGCTGGATGACATCCCTGACGACTACGTCAAGATCCGTTCAAGCTTGGGTGAGACACCACCGCGCTACCTCACAGCTATCGCCTTCCATCACGAGGGGCAGCTGAAGGGGGTAATTGAGTTCGGTACCCTGCAGCGGCTGAGTGAAATCCAACTAAACTATCTGGTCAATGCCATGCCGGTTATCGGCGTCACCATCGGGACAGTACAAAGTCGAGAAAAACTGCATCAGGCACTGACGAAAGCCAAAAGTCTAACCGTAGAAGCACAATCCCAGCAGCAGAAGATGGAGGTCCTCAACGGCGAATTGGCAGAGCAGAATACGCTGTTGGCTATAGAAAAGAAAAATGTGGAGGACGCTAATCGGGCCAAGACCACCTTCCTCGCCACCATGAGTCACGAGATCCGTACGCCGATTAACGGAATCGTGGGAATGCTAGATGTACTGCGGCGCATACCCCCGGGCGATGAGCAAGGCAAGATGGTGAGCACAATAAACGATTCTGCATTTACCCTGCTGACTATTATCGATGAGATCCTGGACTTTTCCAAAGTTGAAGCAGGTAAGATCGATCTCGAAGAAGTTTCTGTCACACTGGAAGACCTTCTTGATGGTGTTTGCCAAACGCTGTTGCCGATTGCTACAAAGAAAAATATCGACCTCATCACATTCTGCGATCCGGAGTTACCACAATATTTGGCGGATCCAGGCCGAATCAGGCAGATTCTTTACAACCTAGTTGGCAACGCCATCAAATTCACCAATACCACTCCCGAGAATCCCGGCCGGGTCACGATATCCATCGAGACCGTTGAGTCCGCCACCTGCTCGGCATTGACGCTATTCAAAATAACAGACAACGGCATTGGCATCGATACAGCAGTACTGCAGCAACTGTTCGAGCCATTCACTCAGGCAGAATCCTCTATCACCCGGAAGTACGGCGGCACGGGCCTAGGGCTGACCATCTGCAAACGCCTGTGCGAATTGATGGGTGGTGAAATCCTGGTAGACAGCGAATTGGGCGTAGGTACGCGTTTTACAGCGGCCCTGCCTTTAAAGGCCTGTAGCCAACCTAATTTTAACCACAAGTTCGTACTTGAAAATAGAAGTGTTCTGTTCCTGACGGAAGAAGACAGTGCCTGCGACATCATCAGCCGCTACCTTCAATGTGAGCGAGTAGAACTTTGCGAGGTACCTAGCAGCCAGATAGCCAACCTGCCGATGCAACAGCTGCAAGGGCTGCAAGGGCTATCGGAATTAGTGGTAATAGTGATAGAAACACAAAACTATGGCAAAGATATTAACACCAAGCTGAAGCATCTTCGTAGTCAGTTTCCGGCTACGTTACACCCGAGCTTCGTCGTGGTCAGTAGTGGCAGACGTCGGGCCGCCAGACGAACCGCCGCCGACACGCTACAAATTGATTACAGCGCCTTTAGCAGGCGAGCATTCATCAATGTTGTATCCGTTGCAACGGGACTGGCATCAG
>JBLHID010000120.1:0-8913 GCA_047615545.1 Polaribacter sp. | reverse complement strand
AATATTTCCTGCCAACGGCGCTTTTGCACCGACAACCGGCCCAACAACATCGTTACTCTAATATGTCCACCGACGTTAAAAGTATAAGCCAAACCAAAAAATACCGTAGCCGACAAAAGCCAACCAGCAAAGTCTTCTGATGACGGAATAACGCTACCCATGGATCTGGCAACTATTTGACCGAGGATTAACAAGGTCATCAGTACCAGGCAAGAGCCCGATAAAACCAGCGAGGTAAGATAAAAATAATGTCTGAACTTTTGCATTTCAAATACCCATGCCTTTGAACAAACCGCAGCCGTTAAAAAGCTGCGGTTTTATCAAAGATTTACTGTTTACATCGCGTTATAAGAGTCGATTACTGCCTTACCCGAAGCACCTGATTCGGCTAGCCATTCACCAACCATCGTTTTACCGACCGCGCGTAATTCGCTCTGAAGTTTATCACTAGGCGCTGAAACCATCATACCTTCTTCTTTTAGCTTGTCGGTATGTTCAACCGCTAGTTTTCGACCGAGTGCCCAACCTTTTTTCTCGGCATTTTCGGCAGCCGTTAGGATGACCTGTTGAGTGTCTTTATCGAGACGTTCGAACAATTTTTGGTTAACAAACATCATATTTTTTGGAATCCAGGCATTAATCGTTGTGAAGTGAGAAATGTAATCCCAGCTCTGACTATTAACGCCGGTACTTGGCGAGGTAACCATGGCGTCGATGGCGTTCGTGGTAAATGCCTGGGCAACATCACTGAAAGGAATATTCACGGGTGTTGTTCCCATCAAATCGGCTAAACGAGACGTCGTTGGACTATAAGAGCGCATTTTAAGGCCCTGCAAATCTGCCAGACTATTAACCGGCTTATTTGAATACAAGTCTTGCGCGGGCCAGGGCGACGTGTACAACAACATCAAACCATCTTCGTCCAGCGCATCACCAAGCGCCTGCTTAGATGCCTTGTATAACTTTTCAGCACTATCAAAATCGGTTGCAAGGAAGGGGATATTATCCAATTTGAAAATAGGACTATTGTTACCCAGCCGGCCGATGAAAACTTCACCCAATTGCACCTGTCTTGACTTCACTGCACGGTGAATTTCGGGGTGCTTAATGAGAGAACCACCAGAGTGCACTTTGATCGTAAGCTTGCCATTTGATTGGGCGGTGACTTCTTCTGCAAAACTGCGCGCAACCTGAGTTTGATGGGTGCCATCACCATAAGGTGTTGGCAAATCCCATCGGATTTCGGCCAAGGCACTAGTGGTGCCTAAAGATGTTAGCGTTAGAATGGATGCAAACAGCACCGTCTTTTTGTGGTTAAAAAAGGTCATAAAATTACTCCAAAGTTATTTTAGTAGCGTCGATGCCGCTGGCATCTGCGCTTTTATCATGAGGCAACCTTCGTGCCAGCACGAGGGAAATATGGTTTTTGCTTCAAAAACAGAGAGTTAAATTGAGTGTTAAGATTGTATCAGCATGACATGTGTCAATATTGACTCAAATATTCACAAGCAATCGGACAAATTCGACTCACTAATGACTGAATTTTTGACGCTCGATACGGTATTTTTTCATACGCAGGTAGAGCTTTTTACGCGGGACACCCAGCGCGTTCGCGGTCTGTTCGATCTGTCCATTGTTGGCCTTAAGCGCCATAATGATTTTTTCGCGCTCATAGCTTGCGACAGCCTCATCCAGCTTGTCACCCTCTAGCAAAGGTTCGATGCTGTTTTCAAAATCCAGCGGTATGCCAAGCGCCCAGCGCTCGGCGGCGTTACGTAACTCCCTTACATTCCCAGGCCAAGGTTGTTGGCTTAACTGCTGCAACAGAAATACCGGCACCGGTCGAATTTCGTGACTGAATCGCTGTGCGGCTAGATCAGAGAAATGCCTGAAGAGAACGGGGATATCATCTTTGCGTTGTTCAAGGCTGGGGATATCGATACTAGCCACATTGAGCCGATAATAAAGATCTTCGCGGAAAACCTCCTGATCAGAAGCATCGCGCAGGTTGACTTTAGTGGCTGCGAGCACGCGGATATCGACCTCGATATCAACATTGCCGCCCAGCCTTTGTAATGTGCGTTCTTGTAAAACTCTCAATAATCGCACCTGCAATGATGCGGGCATACTCTCTATTTCGTCCAGAAATAAAGTTCCTTTGTTGGCACACTCAATTTTACCGATGCGTCTTTTATTTGCGCCCGTAAATGCCCCAGCTTCATGGCCGAACAGTTCACTCTCGATGACGGACTCGCTCAGCGCGCCGCAATTAAGCGCGATAAATGCACTGTTCGCACGGGGGCTAAAGTCGTGTAGGCAGCGAGCAACCACTTCCTTGCCGGTGCCGGTAGCACCATTGATAATCAGGTCGACATCGACTTGAGCCAGCTGTAACACCATCTCTCGCAGCCTTTGCATCAATAATGTTTGACCAATTAAGCGGCTTTCGATGTCTTGATAGCCCAGCACTGTTTGGCGCAATGCACGGTTTTCCAATATCAGCTGCCGTTTCTTCCACGCCCGCTGTACGGTATCGAGCTGGTGTTGCGGGTCGTCTGTTTTCTCTAAAAAGTCATAAGCGCCTAATCGTATCGCCTTGATTGCAACCGGTACATCGGAATGCGCACTAAACATGATCACAGGAATTTCAGGGTCAATTTCAAGTATTTGCTTGAGCACATCAAGTCCATCCTCAATTGGCATGCGCACATCGCAGATAACAACGCCCTGCCACAGCGTAGAACACTCGGCCAACGCCTTGTGAGGGTCTTCAAATGCACTTGCTTTATAACCCTCGAGTTGCAAGGTCTGGATCACCGATTCTCGAATCATCGGTTCATCATCAATAACTATTACTTGTGACTGACTCAACGCTGGATTCATTGTTTACCACCTTGATACCTTGGTAGGCGGATACAAAAACAGGCACCCGTTTCCTGACCCATTTCAACCATCAACTTACCGCCAAAATTTTGGATGATGTTGTAAGAAATGGACAGTCCCAATCCGAGGCCCTGGCCGACACGTTTAGTCGTAAAAAATGGCTCTAGTACTTTATCGCGCAGCGCTGGATCGATCCCCGGCCCATTGTCGCGAAGACGAATTTCGATATTGTCAGCACGGTGATAAATATCGATCCAGATATTTTTATCAGCATTATTGATTAGTGCATCCAGGGCATTGCTAAAAAGGTTCAGCACTACCTGCTCAAGCTGAATTGGGTCGGCTAAAACCTCGTTGTTTTGTGTTTCAACGTTAAGTTCTATGATGGTTGCCTGACGCAACTCATTACTCACGAGCATCTCCAGTACATTATCGATAACAGATCTGAGCTCAACAACTACTTGCTTATTGTCATGACTGCGCGCCAACGATTTGAGACGCGTTATGATCATCGTTGCACGCTTGGTTAAATCTCTTATTTGAGCCAGGTTTTTCTCAGTCTCATCCAACCGACCTGCCTTAATCAGACGCAAACCGTTATGAGAATAGTGAGCGATGGCGGCGAGCGGTTGATTAATTTCATGCGCAATACCTGCCGATAATTGACCGAGTGCAGCGAGCTTGCCAACCTGCCCAAGCTCTTCCTGCATCTCGTAGAGTTGATCACGAAAACTGCGCAATGAGCGAGCCATAGCAGCGATTTCGTCTCGCCCTTCAACCGACACTTCTTCATCCAGGTTGCCGTTCGCAATGCTACGCATGCTCGCATCTAAACGTGAAATCCGCGCCACCATATTGCGACCAACGTAAAGCCAAACAATGACGATAGACAGTAATAGGCTCGCACCGACCATCGATAACATCCAAATTTGACCATTTCGAATCGTCACTTGGGCGTTCCGTGCAACACCCTGTGCTGCCTCCTCGGTGGCTACGACTATCTCACCTATGAACTGATTCAATAGCGCTAAATCGCCTTGAATTTGCTTCAGCAACGATAGTCCGGCTTCGATGACTAAACGTTCATCGCGGCGAATGGTAAACATATTGTTATCACCTTTGGTGAGGAAAACGATGTTCACCACCGTTTGTTTTAGTTCCTGCACGCCATGCAGTCTGCCGACGACATTGAGATCACTATTGATTCGCCCAATTATTTCTTCGGAATGAATTTCGATTGCAATCAATGAACTCAAATCCGGCAGATGTTGCGCTCGATCAACCAGGTTGATGAGCAGATTGACGTCTGCCTTCATTCGATAGAGAATTTGTAAATCGGTGTTAATCGAGGTTATCGCATTTTCGCCGAAGTTATTGGTAACGATAGCGGAGTTTGGCAAGTCCTCATTAAAACGGCTTCTCAGGCTCCGTTGTACATTCTCTATTAATGTATCGATATCACTTAAAAAGCTCGATGCTACCCAGCGTAAACGTTGATTCTCGGATACCTTTTTATTTTCAATCGCGAACCGGGCCGATACATTGCCATCTAGTTCGTGCAATGTTTCCTTCAAGATTTGAATTTGCTTAAAAAGCACATTCCTAGTCTGATGATTTTGGGTGACTACTGACAACTTAGGCAACAGCTCTGCCATCGCTTTCATATTGTCTTCCAGCTCTCGCCAGATCTGCTGGCGTGCTTCATCGTTTTCGGTGCTCATAAGCGTAGGCGCAATGCTGGTAATGGTCACACCCTGCTCTTTTAAATTGGCCATCAGACTTAGGATCAATATCTTTTCTTCTACGACACGGTTGAGCTCATCGCCGAGACGGTCTTGCGACACCCAGCCAATGAGACTGGCAAATAATGTCAAAACGCTGAGTGCGCCAAACGCGAGGAACAGGCGCGCACGAATTCCCGGACGATGCGGCCCCTTCATGAAAAACCTGCCGTTTTATAACAACACAATAACATTTTGCCGATTACCTGTTTCATTTCTATATTGTGTGTTTCCTAAATTCAATACTCAACAGCACTGGGATAATGTTTGTGGTCTCAATGACTAGGGTAGCCGAATCCCTTTCAGAACAGCCCGTTGTTTTTACTGCCCACATCGCCTACTCGATTATAAAAGACTAAATGACTAAAGGACTAAAGAACTAAAGGACAGGCACTCTTTAATTGACAATATACCATTACCCACTTAGCATCAAATATCAAGGCAGAAAGGGTACACCTCAATCGTTAAAAGAAATTACGATGACCCTACCCAGAAAACAGCTCGTCGCTGTAAAAGATACTCCGTATTATCATGTTGTTTCGCGCTGTGTTGTGGTCAACTCAAACCGGACACTTTCTTTAGAGAGCAACGGATAAAGGACAGGCACTCTTTAATTTTTTTTGGAGTGCCTGTCCTTGTTATTCGGAAAGAAATTATTGATCTGACCTGGAAGTCACAATTACGTCTGCGTCGTCTCGCATTGATTTATTTTACCCCGACCTCCCGCCTGATGAATCACAGCCTCTTGAAGGTTCTAAATTAGAGCATGAATTCAATAAAAATCACTATTCCCCCCGCATTTTGGGTGGCATTTCTTCCAATATGAAATTAATCAGTGCTCGTGTTTTGGTCGGCATAAATTCCCTTTCAGGGAAAACCACATACATGGGTAAACCTCCAATCGGTTGATACTCTGGTAATACATGGTTCAACTTTCCTTGACGAATAGTGTCACCTAGAAGGCCTTTATCTATGAGCAATACGCCAGCATGTTCAAGCGCTGCCGACACCAAGGCACTTGGATCATTGATGCTTAATGGACCTGAGACGATGATACTTTCCTCTCCTTTTCCACTGGTAAAGGTCCATGTGTTTAAAGATATGTTTGAGCTTCGATAAAACAGACAACGGTGATTCACTAAGTCACTGGGTGTATTCAAAGGTGGAGAATTTTCTAGGTACTCTGGACTAGCGCAAAGTGTCCAGGACAAATCGCAGAGTTTTCGGGCGACTAAATTAGAATCGGTTAAGTGTCCAACACGTATGGAAATATCGACGTTTTCGGCAACCATATCAGCAGTACGGTCATCTAATTGTAGGTTTATCCTTAACTTTGGGTAGCGTGCTACAAACTTAGATATTAGAGGAACCAGATGAATGCGCCCAAATGCACTGGCACAAGAAACTTTTATATCTCCTGCTATTTCAGATTGATGATCTTCGCTGATGTGTTCAATTATTTGGAGCGCCAATTCAACCTTATGTGCCTCTTGAAGAACTTGTAGACCCACTTCTGTAAGCACCATTTTCCGAGTGGTTCGATTGAACAATCTAGAGCCAATTTTCTTTTCCAAAGCCGCCAATTGCTTGCTAACTGATGACCGACTTATGTTCAGTAACTGCGCTGCTGCCGATAAACTACCTAGTCTATTTATTTGAGAAAAGAGAACCAATCCCCTAATATTTTCGTTTCCAAGTGACATTTTGTATTTATTGCGTCCAAATTGGAAACAATGTAGTGGTAAAAACAGACCTAATCAAGGCGTAATTTAAGGCATATCATTCTCTTACCGTTAGAAAGCATTCACTTACTGTAAAAAAACAATCAACTAGAGAAATAACATGAGCAAATTAATGAAAGCCGTACAAATTAATAGTTTCGGTGATCGAAGCGTTTTAGAATTTAACGACGATGTAGAAGTTCCAACACCTGCGGCAAATGAAGTGCTAATCAAAGTTAAATCAGCATCCGTAAATCCTGTGGATTGGAAAATCCGTGAAGGATACCTACAAGGCATGCTAAACCACACATTACCACTAACACTCGGCTGGGATGTATCAGGTGAAGTTGTGGCAGTAGGCGATCAAGTAGTCCGCCTCAAAGTAGGCGACGCTGTATACAGTCGCCCAGAAATTTCAAAAAACGGCAGCTATGCCGAATACATGACAGTTGTGGCTGATGAAGTTGCCATTAAACCCAAGTCACTATCTTGGCAAGAGGCTGCCGGTGTACCTTTAGCAGCACTAACGGCATGGCAGGCACTTTATGAAATAACAAAACTAGAAGCCGGCGAGCGTGTATTAATACATGCAGGTTCTGGCGCGGTAGGACAATTCGCTATCCAGCTAGCAAAATTACGCGGTGCAACTGTTTACACCACAACCTCGTCAAAAAATACAGACCTGGTATTAGGCCTCGGCGCTGATCATGTCATTGATTATCACAAAGACGACTTTTCAGAACTGAACGATCTTGATGTTGTTTTCGATACGATCGGTGGAGATACTCAAGCAAACAGCTGGAAAACGTTAAAGAATGGTGGTCGCCTAGTTTCTATCACTGAGAACCCAGATGAAGCAATAGCCGCTGAACATGGAGCTACAGGATTCTTCTGTTTTGTACAGCCAAACCGCGAACAGCTTGAAAAACTAGCTGAGTTTGCCGATGCAGGTCAACTTAAAGTAAGTATTGACAGTGAATTTGGATTGGATCAAGTAGCAGAAGCACATGAGCGCAGTGAAACTGGTCGAGCACAAGGCAAGATCATCATTAACGTTTCATAACAAGTAACCACATTTTTACTTAACACAAAAGGGTCACTCATGATGAAACCCTTTTTTGCTCTACAGATTACGATTTATAAGGTATTGATATGCTAAAACGATTATTAGGAATTGCACCAACGTTAGAGTCAGATGGATCATACAGTCCCTCTAAACTTGCATTGAAATTAGGAACATCTGACACCACTGATTTTGAAGATATTTCATACACGAAATACCAAGGAAGCAAGTCGAAGATTTTGATAATTTTCACCGAACAAAAAAACATGAAAATGCAGAATGGTAAATTATTCTCTACAGGAAACCACCCAGTAGAAGCGTTAGTGCCAATGTTGCACCTTAAAAATGCGGGATTTGATTTTATAATAGCGACACCGACGGGTAAGCCTGTTATTTTCGAAATGTGGGCTTTTCCAGAAAAAGATGAACACGTAAAAGCTATCTACAATGAATACAAATTAAGCTTTGAAAAACCTAAACAACTACAAGAGTTTATTGATACATCACTGACAGAACCAGACTCTTATGCAGCTGTATTTGTGCCCGGTGGACATGGCGCTATGTTAGGTATTCCTGAAGATAAAAATGTAGGAAAAATATTAAACTGGGCACATGAAAACCATCTATTTACTGTAACTCTTTGTCATGGGCCAGGTTCATTGTTAGCAACCACACTTAATGATCAGGAATTTCTTTACAAAGGATACAAAATAGCTGTATTTCCCGATTCAGTAGATAAGATGACGCCTAAGATTGGTTATCTACCTGGACAAATGCCTTGGGGATTAAGTGAAAAACTAAAGAGCTTAGGGGCTAATATTATTAATACTAAATCAGACAAAAAAGTCTGTTTGGACAGAAAATTAATAACAGGCGCAAGTCCTTTAGCGTCTAATGAATTAGGAAAGCTAGCCGCTGAAACTTTATTGAAAGAATTAAATAAAACTAGGTGATTAGCAAGTTCACTCAGCTACAGATAAAAAGTGGGTTTAAATTGTAAAAAAACCATTGTTGAGTATGGGGATATCGGTCTTGTCCCAATAATTGATGTCATTTGACCATTTAGTGGTTTTTTATATCGACTAACTGAGTCATCTTGCTAATGACCTAAAACTATTTATAACAATACATAAAGCAATGATGGTTTGGCTACGTATTCGAACCGTTTAAATCTGTTTGATTTTGGCCAAGTTTTTAAGAGTGCCTGTCCTAGTTGTCTGTGTTTAAATTTAAACCCCTGGATTGCGGGAACAATTTTCTCGATAAAATGGCTTTTATGGAAAATGCAAAAAACTAATACGAATACAGGGTAATTTGGATCAATTGTTTTTAGGCCATGATCGCCGCTTTCATCGACATAAACGATGTAATCGGAAAAATTAGTGGCCATTCGTCGATACGCCTATTTTTTGACAACGCCGCGGAGTAAGACGAGGGCGCAGTTCCACCTGCCTGCCGGCAAGGC
>JBLHID010000119.1:0-8972 GCA_047615545.1 Polaribacter sp. | reverse complement strand
AGCAATACCATCCCTATACCAAAATATTGGCGGGACTTACTATCCTGATCGATTCTAATTTCAGTCATGGGATGCTTCTAAGTAAATCCAACATGGCGTAAAACAATCAGTATTCTATTCCTAAGAACGACGATACAAAATTGGTTTGAATTAGCGCTATTAACCCTCCCTACTTCGAAAGGTGCTCATCTTATTGGCGTAAAAAAACCGCCACTAAAAATTGGCGGAATTAATGTTACCTACTATTCATATCACCGAGGACGTTGCCTGCGGCTTCAGGATCAACGACACACCAGATAACGATCTAAGCAATGATGATCTTCGATGCCAGTGCAACTATACTATTATACCCAGAATAGAACCCGTCTTCCAACAGCCCTATATTGAGGTTTTTTAACGGTGGTGAAATAGTCAATATACTCTCTCCTTTATCTATTTATACTGCGAATGATTCAATTTAAATCGGCTTATTTTGATTGTCTTTTAATACTTTTTTTATTGATGCGAACCATCGAAGGCATAATTCACACCATGATTAGGCCGGAAATACGACGCAATTTATGACTATTCTACGACCTCGTAAAAATCTCACACCACCACCCTGCTCTGGCCAACTTTTAGTATTTGAGTACTCCATTTCTGGGTGGCGCTGACAACTTAGAACAAAATTGTCTATAAATTCCTGCGCTACAGTCTTCCAAACTGTGATTTAAATATCGTTACTAAACATGGCTCATATTCAGGCAATTAGAAAAATCTGTTATAGTTTTCAGTAAATCTAAATCACCCGTGTGGCGTAGTAAGTAATGATTAAACAAGAACATTTACGCTGCTTTGTCGCAGTAGCCGAACTCGGTAGCATTAGTGCCGCAGCAAAACGTCTTTTTCGATCACCCTCAGCGATATCGATGACGACGTCCAATTTGGAAAGCGCATTCGGCCACCCATTATTTGAGTCAGATAGTAAATCTCGGCTCACACCTTTTGGTGCCTATGTTTTTGAAGTCGCCAGTGAACAAATAAAACGCTATGACATCTCGATTGCAGGTATGCACGCCTATGCTCGCAACGGCTTTGGTCGGGTTGATATTGCGGCTGTACCCTCGTTCGCCACTTGCTACTTACCCGGCTTGCTGACTGAGTTTATTGCGTCTCATCCTAATATAACCATATCGATTAGAGACGACAGCTCGACACATATTTACAACCTAATTGAAAAAGGTGACATCGATATTGGCATCGTCAGCCCTCGAAAAGAATTGCTGGCCGTCAAATGTGAAAACTTATTAACCGATCCAATTGGTGTCGTATGCAGTCACTTACATCCACTGGCGTCGCTCAATCGTCCCCTAACCTGGTCAGATATCAGGAAGGAAACTTTCATTGCTAATGGCACTTGTAACCACATTCAGAACGACGAATTTCAATCCATCCTTACATTGGCTGAAATCGACGTTCAAAACACGACATCGCTTCTGGCTATGATTGCTGAAGGTGTAGGCATTACGACATTGCCCAGGCTAGCAGTCCCTGCAGATCGGAAAGATGTCGTATTCCTAACCCTGGAATACAAAAACCTGTACCGAACTATCGGCATCATCACACCCATCGAACGCAGTCTGTCACCCGCTGGCTCGGCATTTGTTGATACGGTAGTCAAAAGGTTTAATGACAAGCAGTCGACTGGAATATCCGCATAGGGCATTCAAATAGTGATGATCTCACGGTGATGTTTGATGCAAAGTAAAGATGCATACGCTATACGCCGCCTCGGCTAGCATATTGTGGGAACGCGACTAGTTCGAAGGTTAAATCAGATCCAGTAAGGTCCTGTACTTGGGATGATTTTCAAATGATGAAATGAATGTCCTCTTTGATCAACCACCTACTTTATATTCTATTCGGATCACCTTCCCCGGAGTCGGGACGAATCCATTTTCTTTCAATTAGACGGGGTGGCCTGCTTCAATAAACAAAAAACCCCGCTACAAAGAGCGGGGCTTACATTTACAACGCTAAAAGAAGCTTATCTGGAAATTTCCTTACTTGCTTTGCTAAGCCCAATCCAAAGGCTAACGCACATGGCAAGTAAAACTATGGTGAATGGCAACCCAGTTGATACTGCCATCGCCTGTAGTGCACTCAATGCTTCAGCACCACCGACCAATAATAGCACAGCGGCAACCAGCCCTTCGAATACACACCAGAAAACTCGCTGCGAAACTGGGGCATCTGTTTTACCACCAGCAGTTATAGTATCAATAACCAGTGACCCAGAGTCAGACGACGTCACGAAGAAAACCAAGACCAGAATAATACCGATTAAAGATAATACCCCTGACAATGGAAAATCGGCAAGCATGTGGAATAATTTTATTTCCTGTGCTGCAGAAGCAACTGGCGCCGCGGCATCTGCAATAACCTGACTGACAGCAGTTCCACCAAAAGTTGCCATCCATACGATACAAAGTACGGTTGGTACCAAAATAACGCAGATCAAGAATTCTCTTACAGTTCGACCACGCGATACTCTAGCGATAAACATACCTACAAATGGTGACCATGAAATCCACCAGGCCCAGTAGAATGAAGTCCAACCTTGAGAAAAATTAACGTCTTCACGCCCAAATGGCATTGATAGTGGGATAAACTCTGCCACGTAAGCACCTGCACCAGACATTAACGTCGAGAGGATCTCAGCGGTAGGCCCTAGAACAAGGATCACTAGCAACAGCAATAGTGCAAGGCCCATATTGATTTCAGACAGAATTTTCACGCCACCATCCAAACCTCGAACGACAGATATAATTGCGAGGACGGAAATAAAAGCAATGAGTACCACGATTGCCACATTCCCAGTACCCCAACCATATAGATAGCTGAATCCTGCTAATGCCTGCTGAGTACCGAATCCGAGTGACGTCGCCAAACCAAATAAGGTAGCAAATACAGCTATTATATCGATCAAATGACCCGGCCAGCCCCATACCCTTTCTTTTAGTAATGGATAAAAAACAGAACGGAAAGTCAGTGGTAAATTGCAGTTAAAGGAGAAGAAGGCTAACGCCAAACCAACAACGGCATACATTGCCCATGGGTGTAATCCCCAATGGTAAATAGTCGCAGCCATTGCTAAATCTTTCGCTGCTCCGATGTCTCCAGCAGCGGCACCAAGTGGCGCCCAGTCTGTACGAACACCATCCTCACCGACGGCTATTCCACCCATCGATGAACCGAAATGTGACATTGGCTCTGAGACGCCAAAAAACATAAGTCCGATACCCATACCGGCAGCAAACAACATTGCAAACCAACCAACATAGCTATAATCGGGTTTTGCTTCCTGCCCACCTAATCGAATCCTACCTAACGGAGAAACACAGACAACCAGAGCAAAAATGACAAAAATATTACCCGCCGAAAGGAAAAGCCAGGAAAAGTTACTAGTAATGGTTGGCCGTAGCCAGGCAAAAAATTCAGCGGCCCCGTGTTGAAACATTAACGTAATGATAACAAACGCAACGATAGATATACCCGATATTATGAAAACTGGGTTGTGTATATCAAACCCGAACGGCGTAATATTGTCCTGCCCAATTTCATAATCTTCTTCTGAATTACTACTCATAAAAACTCCCTTATTTTATAATATGAACAATACGAAATTCTTAATTGACCTTATATGCTTTCTTTCGAGCACTAAAGATTCAACCCCAACCTAACATCTTAGAACGAGTAATGATACTCCACCCCAATTTTAAGCCTAAGATGTAAGAAGCGCTGCACTCGCTAGAATATTCGATGCAAAGTAATGATGCATATAACTTAGAGTTGCATTACCCACTCGATAGATCGACTCAACTACTTCACCATTTTTTTTGGTAGCGAACAACGCAGGGGCTATGCAGGCATTGTCATCAACGTCATCCCCTTCAAGAACAATCGTCGAATGGTGAAATGAATGTCCTCTGATATCGCCCATCCCATAATTGACCTGTTGTAGACCAACACTTTGAAAGCGCGCTTTCATTTCGCAGTTCGCATTCAGGATGCCGCAGGTTCTGCCATGCTCTCCAGCGTTGTTAACAATACTATTGCACATATACATCATGCCGCCACATTCAGCCAGTATGGGTTTAGTTTGACCATGATGATCAAGAATACTGGTTCGCGTTTTATCTGATTTTGATAATACGTCGAGATGCAGCTCAGGATATCCACCCGGTATCCAGAGGGCGTCACAGTCCGGCACGACGTCGTTCTCAAGCGGTGAAAAGTATCGCAGTTTTGCGCCCATCGCCTCCAAAACCTGTTGGTTCATCGGATAGATAAAACTGAATGCAGCGTCTTTAGCAATCGCAATTGTTTTGCCTTCGAGCAACCGACCAGCATCACCTTTGTTCTCTGATAAGCTCTGAGATAAAAACGTTATATTGCTAAGCGCAGCAGAAATTTCAAATTCATCAAGCGCGTTTGCAGCCTGATCAAGTTGTTTATCAAGGCTTTCGATATCACCTGCTTGCACCAAACCTAAATGTCGCTCGGCAATTTCAAAACGCGAATCGCGACGGATACTACCCGCATAACAATCACCATTCCCATTACTAAAGGCATGTCGCATTAATAAGTCGTGATTGTCACTCACCACTTTATTGCCGATAACGGCAGTAATATTGGCACCAACATCATATCGACGCATACCCGACACGATAGCCGCTGCCGTTTGCGCGAACTTAGCCACATCAATAATTAATGTGACTGATAAACCAAACAGCCTAGCAAGCTGAGCATCGCTAGGTTGGTTGTCATGCGGCCCCATCATGCTCTCTACCAGAATCACATCGCTTTCACCTGCTGCTTTGGCCAATAATGCGTGACAATGTTGCTCACCCATAATCCACAAATCGAGGTTGTAAACAGACTAGCCACTGGCCTTTTCGTGAATTGTCGGATCAAGATAGTCAGGCCCTAGCTTAAAAACCTGGACGCGTTTTCCCTGGTTTCGTAGCTGTCTCGCCATTGCCGCGCAAAATATCGTTTTACCCTGGCCTGAGGAGGGCGCAGCGATCAATGTCACGAGACATTGTGTCTACTCAGCACTCATTTTAGAACGAACCGAGTAGAATGGCTGGACTGATTTAATTTTAGATTGTGTTCAGTGGATGGGAGCAGTGGGTACAGGCGCATAGAAAAATCGATACTTTGTTGAGATCTAATCTTAAATGGCATTGTGAAGCTGCGTCTGAGTTCGTGCAGGTGACCCCCTATCTCAGGAACATCAGCCTTCAAAGTCGACATATCACAATTAGCTTTCTGCACACGATTTAAAAGTAAGGCAAATGAATGAATAGATTCTACAACGTTAAAAGCTAAGGTAAAGGTACATACAGGGCATATCGGAATAGCATATAAAATACGACCATGATTAATGCCCCAGAACCCAAATAAATAACTGTTTTTTTCATCGACCATTTATCATGCATTGCGGCGATCATGCCACCTATAAAAGCGATAGCAGCAGCCAATAAGAATCCGATATAAGTCATTGCGACACAGCTCAACAGCATGGTGGTTACGAGCAACAGCCGACGCCACCAGCTACCTCGTCCAAAACCTTCGTCAGTTACCGGCCTAATAAGGTTCTGAATGGTAGAAACCGTTGCGCATATAATCAACAATATGGCCGCAGCTTGTGGAAACACACTGGAGTCAACATCACTATAGGACTGCGTATCGTACAGGGTCAAAAATCCGGCCAGAATAAAAAATACCGAAACAATGAGAGACCCAAGATTACTGCCTTCAGCGCTTTTCATGTCGGCGTTGTTGCTACTGTCGTAGCTATTATCGTGGTTCATTTCATGGCTCGCTGTTGCCTTCCGACAAACAAAGGATAAAAAAGCGACAACAGGGTGAATGCGACAATGGCCTGCGATATGGGCCGCCCAAAAAACATACCTATCAAATCGTTTGTCGCAGACCCAATAATCCAACTTTGAACAAATCCCTGTTCGGCGATAGGCCCCAAAATCAAACCCAGCACGATTGGTGAGGCAGAAAACCCAAACCGTCCGACGATCCAACCAAAAATACCCAATCCAATCATGATCGCGACATCTGAAATACTATTATGAATCGCAAAGGTACCGATGATTGTCATGAAACCAACTGTCGGTACTAATACCGCCTTTGGAATGGTCACAATTGATTTATAAGCATACCGACCAATCAGTAAACCCACGGGCAACATCAGAATTGTGGCAATCAATAGCCCATAAATAAAGGTATAGGCGATAGAGTCACCACCTGATTGAAATAGCGTTGGTCCAGTTCTGACACCCTGAACCAGCAAGGCACCCAGAATAACGGCATCAGGTGGCGTACCAGGAATGCCGAGCACCAATGTGGGAATAAACCCACCGCCTACCGTCGCATTGTTGGCTGACTCCGTAGCGATGATGCCATCGGGTTCGCCTTCACCAAACTTTTGACTTGGCGAGGCATTGCGTTTCGCCTCTGAATAAGCAACCAATCCCGCGACTGAGCCACCCGCGCCGGGCAGAATACCTACCAGCGTGCCGATGATTGATGAACGTAATAAGTTAAATTTAGATTTCATTGCAATAGCAGCGGCCTCGCCGATGCGTACTGATTTAACACCAGATTCTATCTTCAGGTGTCTATCAGGCACTGCAACGAGATCAATTAATACCGGAATACAATACAGGCCAATAAGTGCGCCCACGACACCAAAACCACTAATGAGGGTTTGACTACCAAATGTCAGACGTATATCAGCGGAAATTTCGGCCACACCGACAGTAGAGAGGATAAGCCCGAATGCACCACCGGCTAACCCCTTCATTAAATTGCCACTCGAAAGTGATGCGATAAGTGACAGTCCGAAAATAGACAGCCAAAAATACTCACCAGGCCCAAAAGCGAGAGCGACTTCAGATAGAGGTGGCGCTAAAAACAACAATGCCATTGCGCCAACCAAACCACCGAATACAGAAGCAAAACAGGCCAGAGCGACAGCTAAATCGCCATCGCCTCGCTTTGCCATCGGATATCCATCAAACGTTGTTGCGATTGCAGAAGGCGTGCCGGGTGTATTTAATAAAATGGCGGCATAAGCACCGCCGTAAATGGCTCCGGTATAAATGGCACCGAGTAGTATTAGTGCCGAGGCAGGCTCCATACTAAAGGTAATGGGAACCAGCACTGCCACGGCCATAGTGGCGGTCAGGCCCGGGATAGACCCTATAATCGTACCGGCTACCACACCAAATAGCGCCAAAGCGATATTCGTCATTGTTAATGCAGCCAAGAAGTTATCGATATCCATGGTTTATCCCGCCCAAACTCAAACTAATTTATTTGATTAAACCAGCTTCGCCAGCGTCTTTCAGGTACTCAGCAGCTCGAGCCTTCATAAAGCTAGCCATTCCAGCAGCATCGACGTCTAACATCGCAAATCCACCCTCTAACATCTTTTTCACAAATGCAGGATCGCGATTTATTTCCCCAATCATGTCAGACCACATTTTAGTGGTAGCGGCACTCGCTGACTTAGGTAATGCAATACCTCGATACGCGCCACCGACCATATCGTAACCAAGCTCTTTAAAGGTCGGCACGTTTGGAAACAACGGATGACGTTCCTCCATCGCAACCGCTAACATGCGAACGGCCGCACCCTGCTTAGCACCAACGGTAGAGTAACCCCACTCTGCTTTAACCTGGCTACCCAACATAGCAGCAACGGCCGCCCCAGTCCCTTTAAACGGAACATAGGTTGTTTTAATACTGGCCATTTTATCAAACTTGATTTGAGCCAGATGATTGGCTGAGGCCTTGCCTGATCCAGATAGAGTCATCTGCCCAGGCTTGGCTTTCGCTGCGTCGATAAAATCTTGCAGGTTTTTGTAAGGGCTGTCTGCCTTTACGACTAATGCGTCTGGCGTAAAGTGGAACATATAAAAAGTATTCAGGTCAGCGGTTTTGAAACCGACATTTTTTTGCGCAGGTTTAATAACAATATGAGGTAGGTTGACTCCCATGATGGTATGACCATCACCTTTTTTGCCGTTCAATGATGCCCACCCAACGGCACCACCGCCACCTGGCTGGTAGGAGACAACTAAATCCTGTCCAAACATACTTTTAAAGAATGGCTGTTGAAATCGAGCAGAAATATCTGACTCTCCTCCGGGACCAAACGGAATAATATAATTAACCGGTCCATTGACTGCGGCCTGAACTGAAAAGGCACCTGCCATTGTCAATATTGCGGCGGCACTGAAGGTTTTAATTGCGGTTCTTCTTTTCATTACTCTTCCTCTGTTGTTGTAATTTAATGATGCAGAATTAATATTATCTGAAATTCAATTAAATCAAACTTTCTCTAAACGAACAACTCATTACCATCCGTTGTAAAAAGTTGCAGACTAGAAAACGTCGAAACCAATTGAATTGTATTAGATGCAGGATGATATAAAGAATATATTTATTCAATTAATAAAAACTTTATCTGGTGTAAAATTTATTTTTATCAATCGATGGGCTGATTCATCAGAACCACCTGTTCAACTGGATCAGGCAATCTATCCAACCGGCGACGCTTAAAAGTATCTGAGCGCGATAGTAAACCTAAAGTATCTGTACCTGACCCACCTGGTAGGGGAGTTCTCTTGATTTTGCAAATATTGGATCTAGCACAAAAAACAGGCTCAGTGACACACCAATATTATGAAAAACTATAGTAGTTAATGACTCAAGAGATCCCATCTCAATCGAAAATTGAACCAGAACATTATTAGCCGTCAGGCATAATTCAACCAGAAAACCCACAACTTCACCAAAAAAGACTGCCCGTCCAAGTTCGAATCAATATGGGCAGGTTGATCATAGATAAAAATCTCGGCTGCTAGCGACCGAGTTTTACAAGCCAAGTGTTTTAGAACAGGTTC
>JBLHID010000118.1:0-8994 GCA_047615545.1 Polaribacter sp. | reverse complement strand
GCAGTGCCCTATACACCCAATTATGCAGAGTGGTTGATATTGCGAAATCGGAATTTGACTGCCGATCAAATGGAATTTCTAAAAGCGAGATGCCCAACGGAACGTCAACATCTTTTCAGTTAGATGACAGCTATATTATGTAAGACGTATACCGCTGAGTATGGTCCTCAAAGCATGCCCTCTTCAATGATGAAATCTATGACCTTGGTAAGACCTGTATCATCTTTTAGGTTAGTGAAGACATAAGGTCTGTCGCCGCGCATACGCTTGGTATCTGATTCCATGACTTCTAGCGAAGCGCCGACATAGGGTGCGAGGTCGATTTTATTTATTACTAATAAATCGGATCGAGTTATACCTGGTCCGCCCTTACGTGGAATTTTTTCACCTTCCGCAACATCGATAACGTAAATCATCAGGTCTGCTAATTCGGGGCTGAAAGTAGCTGACAAGTTATCGCCACCGCTTTCAATAAAAACGATATCAAGGTTGTCGTGGAGTTCGCTTAAATCCTGTACTGCGGCAAGATTCATGGAGGCATCTTCGCGTATTGCGGTATGTGGGCAACCTCCAGTCTCAACACCGACAATACGATCAGCATCAAGCGCACCACTTCGAACTAGAAACTCAGCGTCTTCGCGGGTATAGATATCGTTTGTCACTACTGCCAATTGATAAGTATTGCGCATACTTTTGCAGAGACGGTCAAGCAATGCAGTTTTACCGGAACCAACAGGGCCGCCGATGCCCAGTCTCAAGGGAGATTTTTTTGACATAAATTTTACCTAAGAACAAATAAGTTAAGAACGAAAAAGTCGAGTGTATTGGGTTTCGTGCTGTGCGCTGGCGATTGCAAGCGCCATCGAGGAGGCACCGATGTCATCGTCATCAACATCACGAGCCTGTTTCACAACATTGGGAATGATGGATGCCAGCTTGAAAATTGTTTTCTGCCCGTCTGTTTGCCCGAGTGGGATGATCTTGACGGCAGATAACACTAGGTTCTCTAGCCAGCTCCACAGAAAACCATAAGCCGCAGAGTCAAATTCTATGTCCCAGCGCTGACAGGCAAAACTGTAGCAGGCTGTTTGTGTGCGCCATAACATGGGATCGATCTGACGAGCCTCGGGTATAAGCGATACCAGCAGTCGACTAAAGGCCCGCGCGCGATTCGTCTCTTCCAGACGCAATTCTTCGGTCTCGCGACTGGCGATGAGATATTCATTCTTGTTGCGCAGGCAATCAACATCCGGTTCGACCCACGCTTCGATCATTCGTTGTAATATGGGCAATTCGAGATACAGCATATTGGTATTTAACAGCCCTTCAAGCCATTGATACAGATCATCAGGAGTGCTGATCCAGCCCGCATCAACGGCCCACTCGATGCCTTGCGAATAGGAATACCCACCGATGGGTAATGAAGGACTGATCAGCTGCATTAATCTCGCTAATGCCATATCGTTGGGTAATTTAATGCTCATGGTGTGAATGGCCACTAATGTTCTTATATGCCCCCGCTTCGGGTTCAAAAGGCGCCTTCTCACAAATCACTCCTAACCCCAGCCCTGCAACCATTTCATCCAGCACGTGATCGTGCCGGTAGCGAATAAAACCCTTATCGATTTGTAATGCCACATGCCGATTCCCAAGGTGATAGCAGGCGCGTGCCATTAATAACGGATCGGTAACAAACACCGTACTAACCTTTTCATTGGCCGCTTTTACTATCACGATTTCCCCGGTTTCAGCGACAATCTTATTGCCGTGATTCAAAATGCTGCCGCGCAGCAGAGACAAGCCTGCAGGTTCACCGTTGTCGAGTTCGACTTTCAAGCGGGACTTGACTCGCTGGTCATAAGTTAAGGTGACCGAGCTTATGACTTCATGCTCGCCTTCTATGATTTGACTAAAGATTAGCATCGCATTAAAAAAGAAAGTATTTTTGCGTTAGAGGTAGTTCGCTGGCTGGTTCGCAAATTAGCAATTCGCCATCGGCATGAACCTGGTAGGTTTGTGCATTCACGGTAATTTCGGGCTGATAATCATTCAGTATCATTGAGGCTTTGGTCACGTTTCGACAGTTTGAGACCTGGCCGATCATAGAAGCCAGTTTTAACTGTTCAGCTATACCGGCTTGTATCGCTGCACCAGATAAAAATGTCATACGAGTAGCGTTGCGGGCTTTGCCCAGCGAACCAAACATATGACGATAGTGCACCGGTTGTGGCGTTGGTATAGATGCATTGGGATCTCCCATCGGGGCCGCAACAATCATACCGCCTTTAATAATCATCGATGGCTTAGTGCCAAAAAAGGCAGGTTTCCACAATACCAAATCGGCCATTTTGCCAATTTCAATTGAACCCACTTCGTGTGAAATACCATGAGTGATAGCTGGATTGATAGTGTATTTAGCGATGTAACGCCTAACCCGATGATTGTCAGATTTGTCCTGGTCGCCTTCGAGGCTACCACGCTGAACTTTCATTTTGTGCGCAGTTTGCCAGGTCCGAATGATGACTTCGCCGACCCGTCCCATCGCCTGTGAGTCGGAAGCAATCATCGAGAATGCACCCTTGTCATGCAGAATATCCTCGGCTGCAATAGTTTCACGTCGAATTCGAGATTCGGCAAAAGAGACGTCTTCAGCAATATTGGGGTCAAGATGATGACAGACCATCAGCATGTCGAGATGCTCATCAACCGTGTTGATAGTGTAGGGTCGCGTTGGGTTAGTCGACGACGGTAGAATATTCGCGTAGCTCGCGGCCTTAATAATATCAGGCGCATGACCGCCACCAGCTCCCTCGGTATGATAGGTATGAATAGTACGACCTTTCATTGCCTTGAGTGTATCTTCGACGAAGCCCGATTCATTCAGTGTGTCAGTGTGAATCGCAACCTGGATGTCCATCGCTTCGGCGACTGACAAGCAGTTGTCGATAGCCGCAGGTGCAGTGCCCCAGTCTTCGTGCAGCTTTAATCCGATGGCGCCCGCAGCTACCTGTTCTTCTAGCGCTGCGGGTAAGCTAGCATTGCCTTTACCGAGCAAACCGATATTGACCGGTAATTCATCCGCAGCTTCCAGCATCCGATGAATATTCCATGGCCCCGGAGTGCAGGTTGTCGCATTGGTACCTGTGGATGGACCTGTTCCACCCCCCAACATGGTTGTTACGCCTGACATAAGGGCATCGTCAATTTGCTGTGGACAAATCATATGAATATGCGCGTCAACACCCCCGGCGGTTAAAATTTGCCCCTCACCAGCAATGGCTTCAGTACCAGGTCCGACAACAATAGTCACGCCGGGCTGGGTATCGGGATTGCCCGCTTTTCCAATACCGGTGATGCGACCATCTTTGATACCGACATCGGCTTTGATAATACCCCAGTGATCGACTATTAAAGCATTAGTAATGACGACGTCAACGGTTTCAGCTGACACTCGCTGGCTCTGTCCCATACCATCTCTAATGACTTTTCCACCGCCAAATTTGACTTCGTCCCCATAAATGGTTTTGTCATGTTCGACCTCAATCCAGAGCTCGGTATCACCGAGACGAACCCGATCACCGGTGGTTGGGCCATACATTTCGGCATAGGCTTTTCTGCTAATCGTCGCCATTTATTTCACCTTTCCCATGACTTTTGCGTTAAAGCCATAAATAATCTGATCACCGGCGTACTCAACCAATATCACTTTACGGCTTTGGCCTGGTTCAAACCTCACCGCCGTACCGGCGGGAATGTCGAGGCGAAACCCCCTTGTCTTATCACGTTCAAATTGAAGCGCACTATTGGTTTCAAAGAAATGATAATGCGAGCCAATCTGGATAGGCCGGTCACCAGTATTAGAAACTTCGACTTCAACTTTTTCTCGCCCGGCATTGAGTTCAATGTCTCCCGCTTCGGTAATCACCTCACCGGCCAGCAACTGTGGCGCTTTATTGGTCACAATCGGTTCATGCACGGTAACAAGCTTGCTGCCGTCCGGAAAAGTCGCTTCGACCTGAACGTCATGAATCATTTCCGCAACGCCATCCATAACGTCTTCCCCGCTTAACAAAGTGCGGCCATAATCCATCAGATCCGCAACAGTCCTGCCATCTCGGGCACCTTCCATGATGGCTGCGCTGATATAGGCGATAGCTTCCGGATAATTTAGCTTAAGCCCTCTCGCCCTGCGCCGTTCTGCCAGTAACGCTGCTGTAAAAATCAGTAGTTTGTCTTTTTCTCTTGGGGTTAATTCCATAGATTACTCATTGATCAAATAGTGACGTCAAAAAACATTTAGGTCTTCCATATTCGCGGATGACAGGCTTCACGCTGTAATAATAGTGGTCGCAGCAATTCCCATAAGCCAGTAAAATAAGCATCGATATCATGGGTAGTGTTCCCCAGGTAACGAGCGATTAGCAACTGCGGCTGTGGTTGTGAAATGCCAGACACTCCATCGCCCAGATTGAAGTTTTGTAAATCGCGTAGTGTAGACTTATCGAGGCCAATACCGTAAGCCAGAAAACTACCCATCACAGGGTAATGACGCATCCCGCTGGAGCGACCCAATTCGTTTGGGTCGACGCGCTGGGTCTCAGTAAATAGTAACTTTCCGTCGCTATACAATTCAATTTTTGAGTTCAAATGTCCTGAGCTAAACAATTCATTGTTTGCCGGCCTTCCAAAGCAGTGCTTTTCCCACAGCATGACACGGCCACCTGGCTCAACGTTGATCGAGGTTTTACTGCGTACCTTAGCGCCGGGGAAATAAATATTTTCTTGTGGAAAAAATTCGAGATGGGCGTCACTGGCTACTTCAAACTGCTGGGTAACATAAGCGGTATCGGCAGCGCTCAAGTAATACTTGGCAGCACCGGGTGTCGTAATTAACGCATAGGTATCTTCTTTGCTTACGACCTGCAGATCTAATCTGTCACCACCGACAATACCACCTGGTGGGTGCAACAGATACACATGACAGCATGCCTGTTCTGGATAAAAAGGTCGTTGTACAGTTAGAGGGCCATAGCGTTTAATCGGTACAAGGTGTGTTTTTACCTGACCACAACGTAGTTCAAGCTTTAAAAAAGCTTCCCAGTTTTGGGGCTTTGTTGCAGCTTCATTCATTATCTAACAAAACCGCCTGCTCTAAGTTTCGCAGCAGATCAGGATAGGCTGCGTTAACTCGTCTCCAGTTTGGGATAAATGGTGTTTCCATCGGATTGTCTAAAAACAAATGTCCTGCTTCTACAATATTACTCGCAAATAATTCCACCGCCTCTTCTTCAACGTGGCGATCGACATGTAAGCCATTGGTTAACGCATCGTTGTAATACATTTCGATCAGATCTAGTGCTATACGAAAATAAGTAGCTTTCAATGTCCGAAATGTTTCCTGCGTGAATATGACTCCATCAGTCGCTAGCTTTCTGAATAATGCCTTGGATATATCAGTCGACATGCGAGATAACCCCTTAGTGGTGTCATCCTTCGAAAGTGGTTGATGCTTATGGTCGTAGGCGTCCGAGATATCGACCTGGCATACGGCATGGTTGTTTAGATTACGCCATACCTCTGAAAGCACTCCGATTTCAAGTCCCCAGTCTGAAGGAATTCTAATGTCCGACAAGATGGATGTTCGCATAGCGAATTCACCTGCTAGCGGATAGCGAAATCCTTGTAAATAATCAAGGTAGTCATGATGGCCACAGGTTTTCTGTAAGGCTAATAATAGTGGGGTCACTAATAACCTCGTTACTCTTCCATTTAGCTTCCCATCAGCCACTCGTGGGTAATACCCTTTGCAAAATAAGTAGGGAAATGCAGGGTTTGACACTGGATATAGCAGCCTGGCAAGCATTTCACGTGAATAGGTAACAATGTCACAATCATGCAGAGCGATAATGTCGGAGTTCTGGCAAGCAATGGCATAGCCCATACAGTACCAGACGTTTCTGCCCTTGCCGGCTTCGCTGGGTGCGAGATTGGCATCAGATAGCTCACTGTCAATCTCACGCAGCCGGGGACCATCGTTCCACAAGATGTCATGTTTTTGTGGCAGTCTTGAAAAATAGTTTCGAGCGAAGGCGAATTCTGCCTCGCTGGCCTGATCGAGGCCAATAATGATGTGGTTGATGTATTTCACTTCTGATAATACGTCGACAATTTTTGCTAGAGCCGGGCCTTTTATTTCAGAGAACAATGAGGGCAAAATCAAGGTGATTTTCCTGCCACTAGTGAAAGTTTCTAATTGTCGTTCGATTTCTTGTAGCGATACTAGTGAGAGGTTGTGCATTGTCGCTACGCTACCATTTTGGTGAAAGTCAGCCATTAATAGTCCTCCTTAGTTTTAGTTAGAGACATCGAGTTATTAAGTATCGTCAGCATCATCGAATTCCAACCAGCTGCCCCTGGTTTGGTTGCTCGAACGATTTGTCCGTTCAATTCACCTGCTAAAGTTGGAATGCCGTGGTGAGCAGGATTTGGAATGATCACGCCTATGTCAGCTAGGTCAAGCATTTCTATATCATTCGGTGCATCACCTAGTGCAACAATGATCAGTGATTCTGTTTGCTTTGACTGGTACTCATTGATAATTTTTTTTGCTAAAACTGCTTTGTTTGTATCAAAGCTAAGCGTCAAAAAGCGCCCACCTTGATGTGCCACGACGCCCTTGTTTTTAAGTGCAGAGATGAATTCTTGTTTCGATTTTTCATCACCAAACCATAGTCCGGGTTCGGAGTATTCGCGCTGAATGGCAAGCGAGACTGCACTTTTTGATAGCCCAGTGTGTTTTTGAAAAGTCTCAGCAGACCAACTGGATATCCCGGAAAAGAGCGGTCGTGATGATTCGGGTAAACTGTCGATAACGTTCATCAGGCGTTTATGTTTGGACGACGAAGCCATGTCCGTCGCCTGTTTTTTTAGAATGCCACCACCGTTTTCGACAATGGCTGGACAATCATTAAAACCCATGTCACCACGCAGTAGTATTATTTCAGCAGAGGTTTTACTGCTACATAAAATCAAAGGAATATAATGCTCGCGCAGAGCCTCTAGCGCGGGTTTTGCTGCGTCATAAGCATAATCATCGTGGTTCAATAGCGTACCATCGAGATCAGATAGGACGATCATCGGTCTTATCACGAGCCTTTCACTTTTAACGAACTCACTTTAAAAATGTCCACTATCACCTATTAGTGATCCAGCGGCACTGGTAAGGCTCAAATTCAATATCGCTAGGGAATTCCTGAATCGGATCACCACTGAGTAAGTCGTACCATTCATCACCACCGATCAAATTGAGCGATATGCCAGGTACTTTGACTAGTGTGTCAGTAAGATTGTGAATGGCAAATATGCTTTGTGCACGGTCCATACTCTGACGCCAAAAGCCAAACAATGAATCACCCAGTTGCAGCGTAAATTGGGTCGCATTTGGATGAAATGCAGGCTGTTGAGTGCGGATATCGATCATGCGTGACATCTCGTTAAAGATTTTGCTTTGAGTTGAGTCGGGTTGACCCAACACAGCAATCAATTCTGGATAGTGCCATCTATGCCGGTTTATTGCCCTATTGTGCTGTGATTTTTCTACACCCTCGCGATCATTGGTCGTAGCTAGCAATGAGTGAATGTAAAATGCTGGAATGCCTTCCAATGCCATTGCGACAGTCTGACTGCAAAGAAACCTTTCGATTTGCCAGTCGTCAGTTCCTTTCAAAGTGCCGGTGAAAGCGTCGAACAGGGAAATGTTGATTTCATAAGGCCGCATTTCATCTTTACCAGATTGGCGCATACTCACCAGCCCCCCAAATTCGGTTAGCGTATCGATGATCCGGTCGATTTCTTCATCTGGAATCAAATTTTCAGCTGGACGCAAACCAATGCCATCATGTGAAGCGGTAAAGTTCAGGTAGGTGCAGCCCATCTGCGCTGGGGGCATAGCCATTTGCCAGGCATTTAAATAGCACGAATTACCATTTAGCAAGGCGTGCAACATTAATGGTGGTAGTGAAAAGTTGTAAATAACATGCGCTTCGTTTCGATTACCAAAATAGCTCAAGTTCTCCACATTTGGAAGATTGGTCTCAGTAATAAGGATGATGGATTCTTCATTGTAATCAGCAAGAATACGAAGTATGCGAATAATTTCGTGAGTTTGGCGCAGGTTGATGCAACGAGTACCTACTTCTTTCCAGAGAAAAGCCACTGCATCAAGTCGAAAGGTGCGTACTCCTCTCTCGATATGTTGTCGCATAATACTTATGAACTCGCACAGCACTTCTGGGTTCGAGAAATCGAGGTCAACTTGATCATGGCTGAATGTGCACCAGACGTGACGTTCTCCCATGGCGGTTTCAACTTTGCGTAACAGAGAATTAGTCCGCGGACGTACAACCTTGGACAGATCATCAGTTGGTAGGGCTTCACGAAAAAACCGATCCCAGGGAGAATGACCCTGTCTATAGCTATTAAACCAATGGCCTTGACTTGAACAATGATTGAGAACCAGATCTGACATTAAGCGAAAGTTTTCCGAGATACGTTGAATGTCTGCCCACGAACCGAGCCTGCTATCGACAGCGGTGTAGTCGGTTACCGCAAAACCATCGTCGGAGGTATATGGAAAATAGGGCAGGATATGTACGCCATTAATGATGCCTTGCAATCGTTTATTGAGGAAGTCGTGCAACAGATCAAGTGGCTTGTGTTCACCGTCTACAAGGCTGTTTCCGTAACAAATTACATAACTGTCTTTTTCACTCCATAAACTGTTGGACGCAATACGCCCGCGCCGGCGAGATTTTTTTTCATTTCCCCAAAATGAATTCAATACCTTGTCTGTGAGTTCGTCAGCTGGCCCATGCGGATAGACTGATTTGAGCAGTGTACTGAGACTCACCCTAAGATGTGACGGAGACAATTTCATTGGTGATTGCTGTTCATTGGCAGTGGATAGGCTAATCATAGAAAAACATTAGCATGGTT
>JBLHID010000117.1:0-9015 GCA_047615545.1 Polaribacter sp. | reverse complement strand
GCTCGTCGTTCGCGCCATAAGCACGGGCAACAAAACCCGTGGTGCCCATCCGCAGGAAACCAAAGCCCCAAAATAGAAACGTGAATATCAGCGCACCGATTGCCACGGCCCCAATCGAATCAGGTTCGGGCAGGTGCCCTACTACAGCAGTATCAACCGCGCCAACCAGTGGCACAGATATATTCGACAGAATAATGGGCCCTGCCAGCGCCCATACCCGACCGTGGGTTAGCATTGGTTGAATGGAATTGGTCACAATATTAGACGTCTTAAATCACAGTTTAGTGGTGGGTTGATAACCCTCAGCTACGGTTTGTAGCGCTCAACGATAAGCTTAAAATAGTATTCACAATGCCACCTAGAAACAATCGGATTCTATTTGGGTGCTTGCATTTCATTCTAGCGGCCCTCGTTAATCCGTTTCGAGAAACCGCCCCTGATTGGCTCGATATAAGGTGTTTCTTTGCTCCGTTTCACGCGCTTCGGCACTTATTCTCTCACCTAAAGCCGCAAGTCTTAAACCAGTTGTTTCAATAGCAACTGAATCGGCTTCGAGCAGCCCTTCATATCTAGCCAATAGTTTGGTTTTTTTAGCGACCTGATGGGGCTGAAAAACATCCAGCTGCTCTGGTGTCAATTTTTCGCCAAGCACTAAATCCTTGGCCTTCACCGAGGAGTTCACTAAATTTTCACCTGCGTTTGATCGGATGACTATCCCATTAAAGCCTGCATCTTCACTATCTGGCGAACCACCAGGCCAGACATCAAGCGCTGCAATGTCGGCAGCCTCACCTAATGGGTCAGGACAAAATTTACAGCGCGTTTCAATTTCCCAACCAGCTTCGTCTTCCCATAGTTCAAGGTAGGTTTTTTCGAAAACTCGACCGTCCTTTGTCTCGACTCGATTACGACCAGGGTTACCGTATCCTCGGTAACGAAACAGACTCAAGTCCTTTTCGTTAACACCATATTCGTCTAACAAAGCCATAGACTTCTTGAGTCTCGACTGCCCACCGCAAACCATTGCTAATCGGTACAGACAAAGTTCATCGACACGAGCATCGGACTTGGCAAATGCAGCAACTGCATTTAAGTCACAGGGCTTGGAAACTATAGCAAACGGTTGATTACGATTGAGCGCCTTGATGAAACCGGCGAGCGGTGCAACGGGGCCATAGCGAGATCCTGCGTTGGAAATAACGGCTTCTACTGTATCGCTCATGAGCCAACGATTGCGCATCGGCCGCTCCGGGTCGGCACCAATATGAAGCACAAAACTTACCTGTTTTGACTTGATCAAATGAACGCCCAATGCAGTCAATACACCACCAGTGGCCGCTTGAAAGCGAATATCTGCATTGCCGGCCCAGGCATAAGCGAGCGTGCTGTAATTGCCCCACACTGCATTGTCATTCGGCATATTCTCGTTTCTGGGTTCTACCTTAACGCCTGGACATGCGCTTAGCAGCAAAGCTTCCTCGTCGTCGCTAAATTCATTTAACGGGAATGGTCGAATGCTGCCCGATTGTTTTTCGACCATTGTTACGCGACCTTGTGTCACGGCTTCGCATAAGCCACAACCAATACAGAGTCCGCTAGCCACTACCTCTGCAATTGATTTTGCAGTTCTCATATAATAGCCATTTTCTTTAAATTGACCAATGCTTCTGGCGATATCCCAAGCTCGCTCAGCACACTGTCAGTATCTTCACCATGCCGCGCGCAATAACTATCAAATTCAGGGCCGTCGGTTTCATACTTAAACGCTGCTATTGGCGCTGTCATATCACTATCAGAAAGGCGTTGGTGTTGGCTGGAAGGTGCTCGCTGTGGTTGATCGCTAATCAGCATTTGATATAGGTCTCTTACTCGTGCTGCTGGCACATCGAATTGGTTCAAATGTGCTTCCCAATCACTGGCTGTTCGAGTTTTAAAGCAATCAGACATACGCTGACTGATGTCATTCGTGTTTTCGGCCAACCAATCTGGGGTTACGTCATCGGCACTGCTAACCAGATCATCAAGGCCCAATGCCGTAAACAGTCCATAGTGTTGTTTGGCGGTAAAAGCACCTAGCATGATGTCATCATCTTCACACCGATAGACACAATAACCGGGACGGTCACCAGGTTGATTTCCCACACGTTCTTCTGTCGAACCTCGAAACATCGCATTCGCAATTAATGGTGACAACATCATTAACGCCGCATCGACCATATTAACTTCTATGACTTGCCCTTTACCGGTTCGACTGCGTTGAAATAAGGCACTCGCAATAGAAAAAGCAGCTTGTGCCCCAGTGCCATAATCAATCAGCGGTGGTCCCACTCGCAGTCGACCCTGTGTAGGGCTGCCATTCACTGACATCATTCCAGAGAATGCTTGAATGACGTTATCAAATGCGGGGCAACCTTCTTTCACACTATCACTACCATAACCAGACATGGAACAATAAATGAGCGCTGGATTAATTTCATGGGCCTGTTTTGGGCCTAGTCCGAAACGTTGCATGGTACCCACATAATTTTCGATTAAAACGTCTGCTGTCGCAATTAATTGCCTAGCAATGTCAGCGCCTTTTGGTGTAGATATATCGAGGGTTATAGCCTTCTTTCCCTGGTTATTAACGCAATAGCTAAGTCCTAATCCTTCGGCATTACGTTTAGGATCGCTGCCCTCTATACGCATCATGTCAGGTAGATTCGGCGCCTCAATTTTGATTACCTCAGCGCCCATCACCGCCAATTGATAGCTCGCAAACGGCCCCGCGTAAACGTGGGTGAAGTCGAGCACCCGGATGCCTTCAAACGCTTTCATTATCTAGCTCCCAAACTCCAAACATTCAAGATCTCCAGCGATTAATATAACTTAACAAGCCAACTGTCGACCCATCGAGGTTTGAAACCGATGCATCCGAATTGATCACGGGTTCGAGATCTGATGCGAGATGTTTGCCGAGCTCTACGCCCCATTGATCAAATGCATTTATATCCCAGATAACGCTTTGAACATAAACTTTATGTTCATACATCGCTATCAACATACCCAGTGTCTTTGGATCCAGGCGTTTAAATAGCAGCAAATTATTTGGCTTATTACCAGAATGAATTTTATGCGGTAAAATACGATCAATCTCAGCACCGCTCTTACCCCTCTGCTGTAAATCTTGCATGACTTGATCTGCGGACTGTCCTTCCATCAATGCCCTCGATTGAGCAAGGCAATTCGCCAACGCTAGGCCGTGGTGGCTCGGATATTCACTTTGTCTGTTTACTGGCACCAGAAAGTCCGCTAGAACAGACCGAGTACCTTGATGTAGAAGTTGATAAAAGGAATGTTGCGCATTAGGTCCAACCTCACCCCACACAACTGCACCGGTATGATAATCGACTGGCTCACCCTTATGATTAACCGATTTGCCGATACTTTCCATCTCGAGTTGTTGCAAATAGGCGGGAAAACGATGCATTCTTGAATCGTAGGGTAAAATGACATGGCCTCTTGCACCGAAAAAATTCAGGTACCAAACACCTAATAAAGCCATCGTGACAGGTATATTTCGCTCTAACGGTGTATGACGGAAATGATTATCCATCGTATGCATTCCCGCTAGCATTTTCTCAAAGTTCTCATAACCGACTGCAATTGCGACAGGTAATCCTACAGCAGAGGCTAGCGAGTAACGTCCGCCTACCCAGTCCCATATATAAAAACGTCGACTTCTAGAGATGCCAAACGCGGCCATCGCAGCGTCATTTGCGGAAACACCAACCAAGTGGTTAGCCAAGCTTGTTCCTTTCCCCAATGATTGATTAAGCCATTGTTTGGCAACTTTGGCATTTGCCATCGTATCTAGCGTGGTAAACGATTTCGACGAAATTATAAATAGCGTTGTCTCTGCCTCGACAGCGTGCAACACATCAGTTAAGTGAGTGCCGTCGATACTGGAGACAAAATATAGCCCGACATCACCTTGTTGATATTCTGATAGCGCCTCAGTCGCCATTACCGAGCCTAAATCTGATCCACCAACACCCAAATTGACCACATTTGTGATCACTTTACCGGTTGCCCCTAGCAATCCGCCGCTATGAATTTTCCCAACAAAATCCTTTATTTTTTTAAGCTCGTCTCGGATTCCCGGCATTACATCAACACCATCGACCAGCACTGGGTTACCAGAAAAATCGCGCAAAGCGGTATGTAGCGCCGGACGATTTTCAGTAGTGTTTACATAACTACCTGAGAAGAGTGCTTCAATGGACGCGGGTAATTGACATTCATTCGCTAATTCTACTAGCAGCTCTCGCGTTCTTTCTGTAGCAAGATTCTTTGAATAGTCGAATAACAGATCATCAAGGACTATAGAGTAGTCTTCAAACCGCTGTTGATTGATTGTAAACAGATTTTGTAGTTTTAAATGGCCTACAGCAGACTTATGAATTTGTAATGCTTTCCATGATTCCAGCTGTGTCCTTGAAGCTGATCCTGGATTAAGAAAATCTTGAGATTTCACAATGAATTACCGAAAAAATTGGCTATTTAGGCGTACGTACTTGAAGGCTAACAACAATCTTTTTGTTACTGTTATGAGCGAAACGAGGCCTCCCTTACATGCAGGGATCATGATTACGATAGTCACCTATAAAATCACAGTTGAAAGATAATTCCGAAAATCATCACCCAGCTCATTATGCTTTAATCCAAAATCGATAGTCGCCTTTAGATAGCCCAGCTTACTACCACAATCATATCGTTTACCCTTAAATCTATGGGCAAAAACAGTCTCAAATTCTAACAATGCCGAAATAGCATCTGTTAATTGTATCTCTCCGCCTGCGCCCTTTTGAGTTGCTTCTAGCAATTCAAAGATACGTGGTGTGAGAATATATCTTCCAACGACTGCAAGGTTAGAAGAGGCTTGTTCTGGCCTTGGTTTTTCGACAATTCGGTCAACTTGAGATGCAACGTCTTCGCCAACTTTAGTGTTAACAATGCCGTATTTATCTGTATCTTCCCTTGGCACTTCTTCGACGCCCAACTGGCTACCACCTGTTTGCTGATAAGCTTGTACCATTTGTGATACAACACCCGAACCATGACCATCTATCAAGTCATCAGGTAAAACCACCGCAAATGCCTCGTCTCCGACCACCGATTTAGCACATAAAACAGCATGTCCCAAACCCAGCGCCTCTGCTTGTCGCACATAGATACAGGAGACGCCTTTAGGAACGATTCCCCGCACCAATTCAAGCGCTTCTAGCTTTCCCTTTTTCTCAAGCTCCGCTTCTAGCTCATAGCTTTTATCGAAGTGATCCTCGATCGAGCGTTTAGTACTGCTAGTGACAAAGATAAGCTCGGTAATGCCAGCCTCGATAGCCTCTTCCACCGCATATTGGATCAACGGTTTATCGACAACCGACAACATTTCTTTGGGGCTTGCTTTTGTTGCTGGCAGGAAACGAGTTCCAAGACCCGCTACCGGAAAGACGGCTTTTCTAATTTTACTCATAGACTCTAATTCTTTGGTTGAACATGACAATTAATTTCATTCTATTTCTAGACCCGGTAATCCGTTATTGATCGTTATCTCCGTAATAGACATCCGCGAGGCGCACGATACCATCTTCTTGACGATAATCGGCTGATTACACCTCAATTATCTCAAGGGCGCCTCTAAAAATAGTATTTTTTTGTGAGTGCAAGGAAGCACCGCGCGGAGAACCGCAGTGTACATAAAGTACATGAGGATTCGAGCGCGGAGCTGCCAACAGTATAGGACCCACGAGGCCACGACCCCAATCGCAGAAAAAGTGCAATTTTAGAGATGCCCTCAAGTAGGATGCTACCCAGATTATCGTATCAATGCCCTTGATCAATCGGTTATTTACAGTGTAATGCTTACCGTTGTAGTGGTCTAGCCATCAGCGGAATGTAATGTTATTAATGTGATTCAAAAAAGACCTGAACCTTGTTTTTGTTTAAGCAATTATCATCAAAGTGATGTATACCTCATACAGAAAGTGGTTCCCGGTCTGTTATAAACCTCGACTGCGATTAGCACAGAATCGATAGCCGACCCAAGTGCTGTTTTATCAGTAAGTTAATAGGTTGGAGATGTCTTTTCCAGTAATTAGGATCTCTACCAAATACTTTTCATAAAAATGGGGAGGTTTTGGGGAAGTCATTATTTTGACATCGTCATAAGCGGTGGAACCAATCGAGACTGTGCCAAACCACGGCCCTTACGATAATTGATTGAAATAAACATAAACCCTTTCCACCCAATGAAACGTCTTATTGTTAACTACTGATTTTGCAGACTTCTCTCCTATCACATTACAATGGTGGTTGCGATTGCTGATTTTTTAGCAAACAAAGTCTCTCAAATCGGCAAAATCCTCAGCAATGCGTATTTCTTGTATGCTTTTAGTTGGTTTGGCTATCCCATCTATTAAACCAGAAGCGAGATCACTTGAACCGATTTCAATTACTCCCTTTTTGGTTGATAGATTGTTGCAAGACGGCCCTGTTCTTCGAATATCAATGCCCGCACGTATTAGGCTGACAATAATTGCTTTGTAATCGTCGAAGTCAGCATCGGGGCCATACCAGACTGCATTCGTAGCGTCGTTAGCTTGATTTTCTTTGGCCGTTTTGTTTTCAATGGTAAACCCCATCTCTCTTAGAGCATTCTCTAATTCTGGCGTATCAATTTCTTTGGTGTAGTACCAGAGTTTTGTTTTTAATCTAGTGGAAGGCAGTTTATTTGATATTAATTCCATTCTATATTTGTTTGCCGCTAAAATTTCACCTTCTATTAGCTCGGCGGTAGAGATATTCTCAAGGGGTTTTCCTGCTCGTTTAGTAGTGAGGCCAAAGTCTCTCAATATTTTTGGTTGCGACAAAAGTATGTCCGTTAAGTATCCGGATGTTCTCAGAGACGTTTTGGAAGTATTATTTACTAAGGTTAATAACAGACTGCGTTGATCATTAGCTAATGCTGAATCTTTATCTGAATTGATTGCGTCTGATGCCTGAAAAAAACCAAGCAGGCAGACTAGGGCGATAAACATCGGGGCAATAAACTTAAAATAAGAACTGCTCTTGTCTACGAATAGACCCAGAATTGCGAGCAAGGAACCCAAGCCTGTAATGATATATTTCAAGTAATTTGGTAATTCTAAGACTATTTCCATGCTTTCCTCGAAAACTTAAACTCGTTAGTAAGGTGTGCAGCTTATGCAGCGCTTTTGGTATTATCGTTATATGTCAGATTCATCGCGGCGATATTGTAGAATAACGCTAATTGAAAAATGAGCTTAAGATGGCTCCTCTGAAGGTCGATCCAAAATGTGTCCAGCCCCAGGATCTTTCACTTCATATATTCGCGCAACACTACGCCAAACTCGCCTCGATATTTCTGGTGTTTTTTCACCTGCTTCATCCATCAGCCTTCGAATCGACTCGAGACATTGTTGTGGACTTGCCCTTAAATCCGCAGGTAAGGCAAGCACCTCCTCTATTTGGCGCCTTATCGAGGCATACATTTCTCCTGCCCTCGCGTTCCTATTTGCCAACTCGGAAAAATTGAAGAATGTCTGGAGTGCTGATAGAACCGTGGCAATTACACTAATCGTTCCCAAAACAATCCTTGCAAAGAGTTCGGCATCATCCCCTGTCCCTGCCCCTGCGAATATCGCAGTCCCTACAATTGCGGAAATGATTACTGTAGGAACACCAAGCCAATAGTAGGCTTTTCTTGAATTAGAAGCCGCAAAGAAATAAGCAACTTGGCAGGCGTAAACTCGATTTCTCCAGTCTTCCAAAAGATCGGTGGCACTTTTAGTCCATAAATTTTCACTTTTGCCTTCAGACTTATCTTTCTTCATGAGTAAATGGCTTTCTGGTTTATATGATTTAGAACCTTCTCTTGCAGTAAAATCAACAATAGTTCAAACATAAATACACATGACGCCCAGCTGAGTGGCGAGTGAAACCCTTCAGTACGAGCTATTTTTTTTATTGCATTAATTGATGTTGGTATGTTGCTACCAAACTTAGCAACTGGCTTTTTGATTTTATTTTGACTTAATTTTACCCTGCCTATATTTCTTACCAACAGCGTTGATAATTTTTGTTGCTGTATTCCCATTTCGAAACTCCCTGTTTTCCAAATGCCTTTTAATTTATCGAGGCCGATAAAGAATAACACCTTCCATATTTAATTTGAAATTTTTGTTGCTATGCCTTTAATCCTTTGAAGTTATAACACCCCGCTAAGGCGCGCGTTTTTTTGCTTCGTTTTTCAGCGGCTTGTCAGAGGCTGACAACTCAGCCAAATTTCCCAAATTTCCTTCAGTCATGAATAGTATATTGGGACTACATTGCCGTAACTGTATTTCCTCATTCCCAAAGACAGCTACAAGGTACTCCTGACCCACAGGAAAGTCACTGTCACAACTAGTTGCTTTACTCTGGTAGCTGCCATCAGCACTTTTCGTGGGGAAAGAACGACCACTTATAGCTTTAATTACCCCAAGCTCCTCGCCTTTATATGTGAACAGAACTTTAAGATCGATATCTAGATCGGCTCTTCCGTTGATAATGTTTATTGCTTCAATTTTAGAAATGGCAACTAAGTAGATTGCTGAAGCATTATTGTATGTCTCGATAATACTTGCAGTATTATTAACACACATACATGCATGAGATATTGGTGTGAATAGGAGCATCAGTATGGCAATGTACTTATTCATGGTGACCTCTAACGCTTGATTATGTGACACGCACGGATATTGACTTATGTTGCATTTTGTTCTCGTCATATTCTCAAGAATTGATCTTTATAGCAATGGCAGCTATGTGCCGAAAGCACTAATTGCAGGGACAGATATTAACGGCTGCTATCTGGAAGCCGCTTTATTATGATGTGAATTCTCGGCTGAATGCTGAACGAATGAGCCCAATGCCTGCTATTGTGAATAGTCCTGAGACGATGCTGTTAATCCA
>JBLHID010000116.1:0-9589 GCA_047615545.1 Polaribacter sp. | reverse complement strand
CTGCTAAATACACAGCACCTGGTTAGAGTCGACAACGCGCCGAATTTAAACGTAAAAGCTTTCTGGTGTCGCAACGTAATTCACCAATCAGACCATCAATTGACATGGCAATACACGGGTTGCGCGCTATTCTGAACTAGCTCTAGAGGCGCCCTGTAGTTATAGGTCTGCAACTTATGGCAATAGATGCCTAAAGAGTTCCTGATAGGTTGGCTCAACCGAAAATGATGCTAGGCAATCTGGGTCTTCAACTTTTAGGCTTCCTTTGCTTGAGCTCAAATAGGTGATATTAGAATTGGGGTCAGTGAACTGAACAGTATCTATTTTGGAAATGCAGTGCTTCAAAAAATCGAGGTTTTTTTCAACTGAAAATTTTTCGGTATCAAAATACACCTCGTCAGGTGTTTTTGCCATCACGTTGATTTTTTGGTAACGCTCAATATTGACGAATCCCATCGGGTCAAAAATATTCATACTGCCTTGCGTACCATTGGCAATCAATGAGGGAAAGTGATCGATTGGTACGTCATTGTCGAGAAATTCAAAAATGAATTTTGGATGCTGATGAGATAACCATTTAAACAGTAACTTCGGAATACCCTCGTAAGCCTCAACACTATGACCTAGGAAGTCTTCAACTGATTTATAACGACCACGATCCTGACCTCTTTTCCAGCCGCGCTCTACTGTCGCTTCAGGCGGCGTAATCACAAAATACATGTACATAGTGTCGATGTATTTCACATAGGTTTTGTGCAATACACTCGTTACCTTGGCGCTATTAAAACTGTCAAACCGAAACCGATCGACCATTAAATGAGGTATGGCCTGTCTCTTGTCAGCCTTGCCTCGAATGTATTGATCGAGCTTCGAATCAATGATATTGACTTCGCGGCTGGTAAACCGTCCCGCATATTTGTATGCATCGCCGAGCGAATCATAATCCAACAGCATTCGCCGCCAGATATCTGGACTGACGGTCGCGTAGCAGCCACCTTCAATTCCAATCTTTTTCATTATTTTTCGCAGGCTGGGGCGCAAAGAGCTTTTACCTGCGGCCGAAGTACCTTTTAAGCTGATCAAAATTGCCTTATCAGCATCTGGTAGCATCGGATATGACTGTTCCGAAATTGCCTTAATGATCAGGCGATGCACCATTTCACCAATTAAGCGGGCACCATAATAGTGACTAACATGGCGTGTCGATAACTCTACCAACAAAGCCATGTCCTGGCCCAGATATCCGCGTTTATTTGCAATAGCGCCCAGTACTCGGTATAGGCTGCGATACATTGCCGAAGTCAACGCATCATCAGCGGCGAGTCCTTTTTGTTTGAATCCACTGATCACGTCGAACTCTCGTTCCTGTTGGTCGAAGGACGAGACAGTCGCTTTAAGCTTTTTTACACGAGTAAACGGCCAGATGTTCAGTCGCGATTTTTTATGTTTATGGGTAGTGATATCCGATGTAAATAGTGAGGCCTTCAACTCCTTTTCTATGGCAGATCTAGCCTGCTGCTGCATCGCCTGATAGCTATCTCCAATATCACCCATGTGTGGTTGAATGTAGAGATTAAGAATCTTATCGGCTATTTGACGGAAGGTAATACCCAGATCTTCCTCTTCATCGCTTTCCATAATAGCGATCTCGGCAGTAACCCGAATAATGACTTCATGTAATACGAGCCGTTCAGGATGAAAATAAATCAATTCTTCATGGCTTAATCCGGTGATTTGGGCCAACTCCAAGATTTCATTAAGGCCCGTGCCCGTATTTTCAGTCAGGTAAATAGTCTCCTGGTTTTTATAAACCGCGGGTATGTCGGACTCGATACCAGGGTTCCAAGCTGAGTGTTCAGGGCTAGTCATCTTATTTTCTGTCTGATTCCTAAAATCATCACGACGAGGCTAAATTTGGTGAGTACCAAACTATCTAGTCGTTGCTTCGGTTATAACGCGCTTTCTGTAAGATTAGCATCCAGTTTGCCAATTATGAAACCCCTGAACAAGTTAAAGGTTCATAACGATCCAGAGTTTCTCCACAACAACTTAACGTTCTCGCCCCCCAACGTACTAGTCTACGCTTACAGCCATTTTGGTGATTGCTGGCAGCACAGATGAACCAATTGTGATCGGTTTTTTGGCAAGGACCTCTATTGTCGCTACGATTTGGCTAACTATTTGGGATTGTACTTTACAGGCCGTGGGAAAGTTGTAAGGATGGCAGAGCAGTTTGAGTTGCTGGTCTTAGAAAGCCAAGGCTGCCTCCAGACACATCGTCTTTAATATCTATTTTAGGAACTTACTGTGACAAAATTTGTTATTTTGGTTATCGCTGTTGTTTTGATTGGCTACTACTTCATGCGCAATTCGAGTGATGCCAGCCCCGAACAGATCGCTGCCAACCAGCAAGCTGGCGCCGAGTTTATGGAAAACAATCAGACTGCGGAGGGCGTAAAGACTACGGACTCTGGTTTGCAGTACTTGATGCTACAAGAAGGCACGGGTAGCAAACACCCTTTGGCCTCGGACCGAGTGAAGGTGCACTATGAAGGCACACTGCTGGATGGCACGGTGTTTGATAGTTCCGTGAAACGTGGTCAGCCAATTTCATTCGGCTTGAATCGAGTAATCAAAGGCTGGACAGAAGGCGTGCAATTGATGGTGATCGGTGAGAAGACACGTTTCTTTATCCCTGCCAGTTTGGCTTATGGTAATAATGGTGCCGGGAGTGATATCCCGGGCGGTGCAACGCTGATCTTTGAGGTAGAGCTTTTAGACATCAACTAAAGGGCACCTCCTAATAGGTAATTCCGAATAGGGACGACAAAACATGTCAAAGACCGTTGTGAAGTTCAGTTACGAGAAAGAAACCAAGAACAGCATCCGTTACAAGGAAGAACCCGAAGACGGTATGGCACCTATTGTGGGTACGTTATATGTGCAAAAGTGGTTTGCAGGTAACAGCAAGAATTTGGAAATCACCATCGACAAAAAAGACTAACCATCTTTTACTTGTTCTGTCGGTGCGCGACCTTAAACCGTTAACGAGCCGAATAAGCAGCCAGACTGAGTCAGAGATACCTTAAACCGACCATGCAACCACAAGCTGATCCTTTCATCGTCCCTGTTTGTTATGAAAAAATTGAGATTCTATTCGAGGATGATCATCTACTGCTGATCAATAAACCGACACAGTTGCTGAGCCTGTCGGGTAAGCATCCTCTCAATAAGGATTCAGTGCATTTTCGCCTAGTACAAAAATTCCCACCGGCGACTATGCTGCATCGGCTTGATTTTGGGACATCGGGTATTATGGTGGTGGCGCTGAATAAGCAGGTCAACGCACATATCACTAAGCAGTTTCAGGACCGGAGTATTTCCAAGTGCTATACCGCTTTACTGTATGGGCATCTTGCCGATGATGACGGCGCAATTGAATACCCTATCGCTAAGGATAAGCCTAACTTCCCCTTGCAAAAGATTTGCTTCGAGACAGGTAAAACCGCACTGACAAATTATCAGGTAGTCGAACGGCTCACCGAGCCTGTTGCGACCAAAGTCATCTTTACGCCCGTTACAGGGCGCACCCACCAGTTGCGTATTCACAGCCAACAAATTGGGCATCCCATTTTGGGCTGTGATCTATATGCCACGGATGAAGCCTTCTTTATGGCGCAGCGTTTAATGCTGCATGCCACAACGCTGCAATTCGATCATCCGGTGACCGGACAGCGAGTGAATGCCATTTGCCCTTGTCCGTTTTAATGCCCTTAAATCACATTAAGGGAATATAACTACCATGTATTACTTTCGCGTTACGATCGCCTATAAAGGCACTCAGTACTTTGGCTGGCAAGCTCAATCGGCGGATACCTTACATGAAGAAAGGCCAACCGTAGAAGGTACCATTTTAAATGCACTGAGGAAAATTTCAAACTACCAACCCTGTACTATATCGGCAGCTAGCCGAACTGATGCCGGTGTTCATGCCAAGGGCCAAATGGCAAAAATTACCTTGCCCATTGACATCACTCCCGAGCATCTTTTAATGGGCCTTAACTCCTTAATGCCAAACGACATCCGCATTCTAAAATGCCAACCATCAACAAAAAGTTATCAACCCAATAGAGCCAGTACTAGCAAGGAATATCACTATTATTTTGTTGCCTCACCGATAGACAATGTAATCACGTCTGACATTGCGCTGCATCTGCCTGTCCAAAGCCTGGGGCCAGAGGAACTGACGCTACTCCGAACAGCCTGCCAGTTATTTACCGGTCAACATGATTTCTATAGCTTTAGTAGCCGCGACAAAAGTGTCACGACAAGTATTAGGCAGGTTTTTTACTGTGATATTCATCAGGCTAGTTTTCTACCATTGGCGGACAATCTGTATTATCTAAAAATTATTGGCGATGGTTTTTTGAAGTATATGATTCGCTATTTAATGGGAGCGTTATTAGAACTGGCCAAAGGGCGGATTAGCATTGATGACATCGAACAGTATTTGCAGCAACATCAAACGCATAAGTTATGCCCTAGAGCAAAGGCCAAAGGTTTGCATTTAATTAGGATTGAGGAAGAGTAATACTACAATGGCTATGTAGAGAGAACGTAGTCGTCTAGCCAAATCAGTTTCCACAGCACCTTTTTTCAGCACCATATATCTTTTTTTTATTCCATTCATGTACCTTCCTAGTGTGCCAATTTATTTCGTTCGGTGTGAATGATATTTTGAGCCTAGCTTTTCAGAAGGGCATTAGGACAAATGAAAAGTGGGTTGGCAGGATAAATTCCGGGTCTTTTAAAATTGATTGAATGCATATTATCAACGCTTCATCCATCGTCTACATCTAAACTAGTCACCGCCATATACATAAGATGAAATTTGCCAATGCCCTACAGCGTTCTTATAAAAACATAATAATTGATCGAGAGTAATATCATTATGATATTTTTCTTTCGGTACACAGTAATGACTATTTGATCTTTCTACATATATTGCTGATGACAAAATTTGCTGTAGCTCACGCCAAGCTCCAACTTTGTCTTCATCCTTCACTTCAAAACCATCTATAGGGAATACGATTAAAAAGTTAACTACAGAATTTTTGCTCTCGGAGTACATACCACCAAAATCACGCTCCAACTCAAAAGACTTCGAGATAGCTCTAATTATGGGGAAAGGGTTTTTGGTCTGAGCGGCGGTTTTTAAAGTAACCAATAAATCTACAAAACTATCGTCTGCGTTCTTAATATAGTCTTCCTGCGCCTCCGCAGTTGTCAGCAGTAATAATGATAGTGAGATTAAAATGAAATATTTTTTCACAATTGCGTACCTAACGCCAAAATTTTTAGAGAGTGCGTGCAACGAGAGATTCCAACACCCGTTGCTTGTTAACTGAATTGATTTGCCTCGCCTTCAGTATGGCACATTGATCGCAACGCTTTCAACTTGCTTATCATTTCACACGATTGCGTTCGTTTAACTTCAGATTAAGCCTTTTTACGGCGTCTTGGTTTTCATTGCTGACTAGCAACGTGACTATGGGTGCATGCAACATGACTCATTATTTCACAAGCTACAGCAGGGCCAGGTTGTAAGTTCTCGATTATTAGACTTCTATCAGAAATACGGAAATGTGATTTAGAAAGATCTGACCCCCGCTTTTTGAGAGTGCCCAGCCTTTATTGTTTTTGATCGAAGGTCTCACCTATTTCAAATAGCCAAACTTACAACCAAATAACTCGCCATACCAAACATCGGCAACAGGCTCAAGGTCATAAACAATCCTCTTGCGTTGTCTTTACCTGAAAGGAAGCTATAGCTGTAGCCCAATCTCGCGATAGCAAAACTAACTATCCAGATTTGCCCAGCAATTAGTGGGGGAGAGGCAAAAACAAACAACAAAACCAACAAGATGTAATAAACAATATTCTCGGTGGTATTAAGGTGTGTATCGTGATGTCGTTTAAGCTCGCGAACACCCTCAGCCGAAGCATCCTCATGTTTCTTGCCACTGGCCATCCACTCTTCAGGGGTTGAATGCATTCTAAAACGCGCTCGGGTTAATTCTGTGGCTGTCATAAGCCATGCATGATTGATAATAAGTAACACTGCCGCGATGACCAACGCAGAGATCAATTGAGTAGAAGGAAACGCCGCTGTAAAAGGCTTTACTCCAAATGCGAAAATATTTAGGCCAGTACCAATCATTAATACGACAAATGGATAAGCTATTACAATAGCCCTTGCCCGTTTTTGGACCTTCTTTTCGTCGCTTTCTGTGTTCACAATCTATCTCGATTTGTATTGTGGTTGTGTCAACTCATAACACCTCGCCGTGCTGAGAGCCAAGCGATTCAGTACGAGCTGGAATAAAAGACAGAACTCTTCAATTGACCATATACCATTACCCACTTAGCATCAAATATCAAGGAAGAAAGGATATACCTCAATCGTTGAAAGAAATTACGATGACCCTACCTAGAGAACAGCTTGTCGCAGTCGAAGATATTCCGTAATACCCTGTTGTTTCTCACTGTGTAGGTCGCAGTTACCTATGTAATATCGATGCTCATTCCGATAAAAACTATGAGTCCCGGCGGCAGTGGATCGATAACGGTATTTGTATTTTATCATCACTCTTTGCCATCAAAATTTGTAGCTATGCAGAGAGGTTGATTAATACTAGACTCAAAGTCTTTGAATTGACCCCTTGGATAGATTTTGCAATTGCGGCCCTGTTGGTTATCATGCAGCTGCAAATTTTGAGGCCTATTATTTTTTGTACTCACATGACCTATTAAATTAAATAAAGAGAACCTTGTAGTTCCTGGAGAAATTATATGAAAAATATGACCAAACTGACCTTATTCTTAGTGCTTTTTCCATTCTCTACAATTTATGCAAAGAATAATGAATTTGACTTGTTTATTGAAGTTGGAGGCCTTTGGCAGCATAGAAATGATGTACAGGTTCCTGTTGCCACGGGAACGAGAATTGGATTTGATCAATTTAATCAGGGTCCATTTTTACATTATCGTTTAGAAGGATACCTAAGAATAAGTCCAAAAACGGCTTTAAGATGGGTTTATGCTCCTGCTGAATTTGAGGTAAGCGGTCGAGCCGATGAAGTCATCGTATTCAATGGAGAAAGTTATTCTGATACTGAAGATGTAACCGTGAACTATAAGTTTAATTCTTATCGTTTCTCTTATATTCATAGCTTTTGGGGCTTTGGTGATGACCAATTAAATCTAGGTTTTACTGGAAAGATTCGTGACGCGCAAGTGACCTTCAGCCAACCGGGTGTATCAAGCTCTTATGGTAATAATATGCTAGGTTTTGCACCTCTCGTATATTTTGAATATCAAAAACCTTTGGGAGAAAACTGGAAATTCAACCTAACGATGGATGCGGCTGCGGCCCCACAAGGTCGAGCCATTGATGCGGCTTTTAAATTTAGACGCAGTATTCGTAAAGGCTCTAGTTTAGGTCTTGGTATCCGTAGTCTTGAGGGGGGAGCTGAAAATGATAAAGTATACTCTTTTGTTTGGTTTAACTATGCTGTACTTGAACTAAAAATTGGATTTTAGAGATTCATATAACAGGCAGATGTATCACTGTATATTTGAAGAATGCCCCTATAGCCCAAGGCCAATGCAAGCAACCATAAATGAGAATCCAATAATTATGCCAAATAAATGAGGGAGTGATTTCCTCATTCCATGATCCAATCTGGATGTCATGAGCATGATGTTGTTTGGTTCGGGTGTTATGGAAGTAGTGAGACAAAAAATCAATATTGAAAGATATATTTCCATAAGCTATAAACTGGTTTGTGGTTTCCTAACGTCGCATTTACTACAGAGCAAGTTGGACGCTTTTTTAAGCCTTTTTATTTGTGAAAACCGTCTGGCGTGCTAAGTCAGATTTAATGCCGGATTTTAGGCTCTGCGAAAGTCTTCAGTCACTACCCCTGACCTAATTGAGTCTTGCTCATGCTCCGCATCACGCCAAGATTCGTTTAGAGCATCCTCTTCCCAAGCACGCATAGACTCTATCGATAGAATGAGGTCTACATAATTCATAGCTATAGCACTCATGTTAAGATTATACGTTCTAATACGGAAAGCAATCGGAGCATAAAAAGCATCTATCGCTGTAAATTTATTACCCGCCAAAAAGGGTCCTTTAAAACGATTTAAACCTTCCAACCAAAGTTCATCAATACGTGAAATATCCTTTTGAAGAGGCTCGCTTATTTCATTTAGCCGAACTCTGAGGCCACAATTCATGGGGCAATGATCACGTAATGAAACAAATCCTGAATGCATTTCAGCCGCTGCACATCTAGCCCACGCTCGTGCATCAGTTTTAGAAGGCCATATTTCAGTGTGTCTCTCTGCAAGATACTCAGTTATGCCTAAGGAATCCCAAATTATCTGACCATTATCTATCAGGCAAGGCACTAAACCCGATGGGGAAAACACTCTAAATTCCCTCCAATTTGATCCCTTATTAAACGTAGATATTTTTTCCTCAAATGGAATTGATAGTTCTTTCATCAAGACCCATGGGCGAAGTGACCAAGACGAATAATTTTTGTTTGCGATATGAAGCGTATACATTATTATTTCCAATAAAAACTAAAAAATTAGAAGCAGCCTAACGCAGTGCTTGGCGGAGATCGCGCGTAGCGAGTGAGTCCGACAACAGTGCATTTTTAGCTTTGTGCCACTAGGTGCCGAGCTTCGCCAGATACTTTGATACTTGAACCAATTTCTGGCTGATACTCCACGAACAATCGAGATGCTGACCCCATATCTTCACCCTGTAACACCTTAAATGATGAGCTGCCTGACCATGAAATATCGCGTAAATATCCCGCAAATGCTGCGGCTGCCGCACCTGTGGCGGGATCTTCATAAACACCGCCAGGTGGAAACGGATTTCTTGAATGAAACTGATTCGAGGATGCTTTCCACAACAAATTAATTGTAATTAGTTTTTCCTTCGCCATCAAACTTCTAACCACTTCAAACTCGTAATTCATGCTAGATAATTTTTCATGCTTCTCTAGGACAATAATTAAATGCTTTGCTCCAGCCGACGCAAAATAGATAGGAAAATCTGAATCAATATCATCATTTGATAACCCGAAGGCTTCTAAAACTTGATTTACATATTTTGATGGCGCTGGTTCTGAATGCGTCGGTGGGGAATGTAAAGAAACATATATAGTATTCTTCATAGTTTTTTCTACCGACACCTCAATACTGCCATCGTTAAGATACAATCTGTAAGTTCCTTCGCCATTTTGCTCGCCTAGAACATAACCAGTGGCTATTGTTGCGTGACCACAAAAAGGCACTTCTATCTCTGGTGCGAAATATCGAACCCTCCAGCCATCATTATATTTGTGTAGGAATGCTGTTTCAGAGTATCCAACATCTTTCGCTATTTGCAGCATTTCTTTAGCGTCTGGCATCACATCACAAATAACTACACCGGCTAGATTTCCACCTTGATTATTATATGAAAAAGCTGAAATTCTATTTATTTTCAAAATAATATCTCCAT
>JBLHID010000115.1:0-9626 GCA_047615545.1 Polaribacter sp. | reverse complement strand
AGTCATTGTGACAGCAGCCTTGCCAAAAGTTTAAACCGAGGTATTCCGGCAAGAGCGTTATTTGATATTTTCGAGGCGCAAATAGACCTCATTAAATGGTGCATTGAGTTATGATGCAAAAATTCTAAGCATATACTCAAAAAGGTTTAACCCATTCATGGCAATTAGTGTTTTCGATTTATTTTCTATCGGTATCGGCCCTTCAAGCTCTCATACCGTAGGGCCAATGCGTGCCGCCAATCAGTTCATGCAGGGTTTGCTTGACGACGGATTAATACAACAGGTAGTGCGGGTTAAAACCGATCTTTTCGGGTCTCTGGGTGCAACGGGTAAGGGCCACGGCAGTGACAAAGCGGTCATATTTGGCCTCGAAGGTGATGTCCCCGAAACCATAGACACGGTAACTGTCGACGCTCGTTTAGACAGCATTCGATCTAAAAGCCAAATCTATTTAATGGGTGAACACCCCATCAAATTTTGCGAAAAAACAGACCTGATTATGCATCGCCGAAAGGCCTTACCTTTTCATCCCAACGGCATGACATTCATCGCATTCAATGAGGCCGGTGACGAACTACGTAATGCCACCTTTTATTCGGTTGGTGGTGGCTTTATCGTTGATGAGACGGCCGCTGGCAGTGATAGAATTAAAGAAGACGATACCAAACAACCCTACCCTTTCCTGTCCGCTGTCAATCTGTTGATTCATTGTGCCAATCATGACATGCGTATTAGCGACGTGATGATGGAAAACGAAAAAGCCTGGCGTAGTGAGGAAGAAATACGCAGCGGATTGCTGAACATCTGGAAAGCCATGCAAACCTGCGTCAACAACGGATGTTTGAACGAAGGCATTTTGCCAGGCGGCCTCAAAGTCAAACGCCGTGCAGCTGATCTTTATCGCAAGCTAACCACTCAGCCCGAAATAACCGAACGAGACCCACTCACATCACTCGATTGGGTCAACTTGTATGCCCTAGCGGTGAATGAAGAAAACGCTGCTGGTGGTCGTGTAGTCACAGCGCCTACTAACGGAGCAGCTGGGATCATTCCTGCAGTGATGCACTATTATTATCACTTTTTCCCTCATGCCAGTGACGACGGCATTGTTCGCTTTTTGTTAACTGCCGGCGCAATCGGCATTTTATATAAAGAGAATGCATCGATATCGGGTGCAGAAGTCGGTTGTCAGGGTGAGGTAGGCAGTGCCTGTTCAATGGCCGCTGGCGCGCTAACCGAAGTACTTGGCGGCACCCCAGAACAGGCCGAAAACGCCGCCGAAATCGGCATGGAACATAACCTTGGATTAACCTGTGACCCAATTGGCGGGCTGGTACAAGTCCCCTGTATTGAACGCAATGCAATGGCGTCAGTGAAGGCGATAAACGCAGCGCGTATATCAATGCGCGGCGACGGTCAGCATTTTGTCTCACTCGATAAAGTCATAAAAACCATGCGCGAAACTGGGGCTGACATGAAAACAAAGTATAAAGAAACGTCTCGTGGTGGCCTTGCTGTTAATATTATTGAGTGTTAAGCAACCAGCACACTGTGGGCAATTCGGTATGTTGGCTTAATCAGAATTTTGTTGGATAGCTGACAAGCTCACCTACCATCGGTAAACTTAAGCGATAAGTTTTCACCTCGAAATGGTAAATGAGAACCACATGCTTAGCGACATACAAAATTCAATTCGCCCCTACCTTGGATATTTTGGTGAATATATCTGGGTTCAGGCTTTGGTTATTGTCTTGGCCTCCTTCCTCATAGCCTGGGTATTTAACCGCTTTATCATTACTGCGCTAAGAAACCTCGCGACTAGAACTAAAATTGACATCGATAATCACCTTATCGATCTTCTCCATAACCCCATTTATACCAGTGTCATCCTGCTTGGGTTAGCACTCGCAATTAATATCCTCCACTTAGGTGATTCAGTCGAGTTTATTGCGTTCTCGTTTTTAAAGACCATCGCCTTAATCGTTTGGTCGATATTGCTACTGCGAGTGACTCGGTTAGTGCTACGTCATATTGCGCAAAACGACGCGCATATCAACATGCTTCATTTTAAGACGCTGCCATTGTTCGAAAATATTGCCAACATTACCATCTTTGTTTTCGCCATCTATATTATATTTTCGGCCTGGGATGTTGATATGACAGCCTGGCTCGCTTCGGCTGGTATTGTTGGTATCGCTGTTGGTTTTGCGGCAAAGGATACGTTGGCCAATTTATTTTCTGGTGTGTTTATACTGGCTGATGCCCCTTATAAAATAGGCGATTTCGTGGTGCTTGATTCTGGTGAACGTGGTGAGGTTACCCACATAGGCATTCGCAGTACCCGCCTCTTAACCCGCGATGACGTTGAAGTCACCATTCCAAACTCAGTAATGGGCAACACGAAAATCATTAACGAGTCTGGTGGGCCTAACGAAAAATACCGCATTCGCATCCCAATCGGTGTCGCCTATGGTAGTGATATTGACCTAGTACGAACCATACTGATGGATATAGCGATGGCAAACGACGCTATCTGTAGCGACCCAGAGCCCCGTGTCCGATTTCGCACGTTCGGTGCTTCGAGTCTCGACTTTGAGCTACTGGGCTGGATCGACCAACCGGTGTTACGAGGACGTGTGATTGACTCGCTTAACTGCCAAATTTACAAACGTTTCATCGAAGAAAAAATCGAAATTCCTTACAGCAAGCAGGATTTATATATTAAGGAATTGCCAAAGTCGTCGGACTAATTACCTATTATTGTAGCGGCGTGAGGTTGCTAATCACCTAAGAAAGTACCCGCTTAACTAAATATTTCCTGCGCCCACATCGATAGTTTATTAAGCAAAGCCTGTTCAAGGTCACCCTGCTCGCGCTGCGCTAGCGTCAATAGTTCCTGCTGAAATTGCTCGACAGTTAACCCCCCTGCATCATCTTCGTCAAGTAGCCGGCTCTGGCAAAAACGTTGCCAGCGTAATGACTCATCCGCCGTTAGCGACTGTGGGAAGTTACGCGCCCTATAGCGAAATAATAGCGTTTGTAAACGCTTATCCTGAAAGCGGTCCGCTGACCAGTCAGTCAGTTCATCTGGGCTTGCGGCTAATAATTGATTGCACACTAAGCGATCGTCCTGATTAATAAACCCTTCGTATAGCGCGCTATCAGCATCACCTGACTGGTGATCTTTTGTTTCACTATAGACGCGAGTTAAGCGTTTTATCAGGTCGGGGTCAGACAGTAATAAATCACGATTAGTTCTGATTTCATCCCAATCAATTTGCCACATTTCTGCCTGTGTTTGATTTAGTGTCGACGCCGGTGCCAGCGCGGGTGACTTATTGATATGCACACCTTTCAGTGGCAATCGTTGTTCACCTTCCGCCAGATCGATCGTTTTGGTATAGAGCTTTTTCTGAATTTCCTCAGCGCTTAATTGTAATAAAGCCTGTGGATTGAAACGCAGGTTATAACAAATAATCTCATTTGAATTTGTCGGGCTTGCAAGCAATGGGAATATCGGTGCGAGACAGCCTTGATCAGCTGGAAACATGCCACTCACATGCAACAAGATGTCAGGCTTAGCCAGATTAAGCAGTCCAGCGGCTTGATGTTTGTTTCGTAAATTAAAATAGAAATCGAACAGCTTAGGCTGCTTTTGTTTGACCAACTTAGCCAACGCGATGGTTGCCTTAACATCAACCAAGGCATCGTGAGCACCTTGCTGCTCGATATCATTGGCTTCCGTCAAATCGGTTAACCTAAAGCTAGCAACGCCCTTGTCATTCATCGGCCAGTTGATGCCTTCAGGTCGAAGCGCCCGCGTGATTCTCATTAAATCCAGCACATCCCATCGGCTATTACCGTTTTGCCAGCTATACGCGTATGGATCACGAAAATTCCGATAAAACCCAAACCGCGTCACTTCATCATCGAACCGAAGATTGTTATAGCCAACAATACAGCTATTGGGTTTACTGAACTCGGTGTGTATCTGTCTAAAAAAATCGGACTCAGGAATGCCCTCGGCGGTGGCCAATTGTGGCGTAATGCCGGTGATCAACACCGCTTCCGGATGCGGTAAAAAATCACTGGTAGGTTTAGCGTAAATCATCAAAGGCTCGCCGATAATATCTAAATTCTTATCGGTTCGAATACCCGCAAACTGCGCAACCCTATCTACGCGTGGGTTTGCACCCCAGGTTTCATAATCGTGCCAATAAAAACTTGCGTCTGCCATATCGATCTCTTCAATCAGTTGCTTTAGGTTTTCCTGTGGAGCACTTTACAGCCACACGTTTTATAAGCCTATCTAATGCATGACAAGTCTACAATCTTAAAAGCCTATCGTCGCGAAAAACAGCTTTCATGTTTTTGATCATTCTGATTGCCAATTATACTGAAGGCCACCCGTTATGAATAAGCTTTATAATTAACCATGACGGCTAAGCCTCAAGTAGGCGCATTTTAGACATGCGATTAACTCACCACTCTGGCATCATTCAGTGCTAAACCACACACGATAGTACACCCAACATTAGGACATTTCATGAGTGACTTAACCAACTGCCCGGCCTGCGGCTCAACCTACACTTATCAGGACAGAAACCAGTTGGTTTGCCCTGAATGTGCACATGAGTGGTCACAGGATGCCGCCAATGACACGGACGCTCTGTCAGTCATCAAAGACGCGAATGGCAATTTGCTAGTCGATGGCGATACTGTCAGCGTGATTAAAGATTTGAAAGTGAAGGGTTCGTCTTTAGTCGTCAAAGTAGGCACTAAGGTAAAGAACATCCGTCTCGTCGATGGTGATCATGATATCGACTGCAAAATAGATGGCATTGGTGCGATGAAATTGAAATCGATGTTTGTCAAAAAAATCTAATGCTTCTCGTAAAACTCATACTATTCTGCTTCTTCGCGAGCAGTTTCTTCCTCTCTGCTTTTGCCGGCACACCTGTTTGGAAGGTCGAAAGAAATGGTTCTCAAATTTTTATTGGTGGGACGGTGCATCTTTTAACACCCGCCGACTTCCCATTACCAGAAGCATTCGATATCGCCTATCAACAATCTGACAAAGTCATTTTTGAAGTCAACATGGACGATATGGAAACCCCTGAGTTTCAGGCGTCTATGATGCGAATACTCAGCTACCCGAAAGATCAAGATCTCAGGCTCGCACTTACTGCAGAAACCTTTCAAGCATTAAGTCGCTATTGCCAGAATCACAACATACCAATCGAAGGTTTACTGCCATTCAAACCCAGCATGGTATCCCTGATTTTATCCATGACAAAATTACATCAACTAGGCTTTACCACTGAAGGTGTCGATGCCCTCTACAACCAGAAGGCACTGCGCGATAACAAACCAATTGGTGCATTAGAAACAGTTCGACAGCAACTCAATTTCATCGTCGAAATGGCAAAAGGACAGGAGGACAATCTAATCATCTACACCTTAAAAGAAATGGAAAAATTACCACAGGTGATGGAATCGATGATGATTGCCTGGCGTCACGGTGATCTAATTTCACTAGACAATGTCGCGTCAAAAACCCTGAGAAAAGAGTTCCCCAGTATTCATGATGAATTGATCGTGAAACGAAATAATGCGTGGATGCCAAAAATTGAAGCCCTGTTCGATACCGCCAACGTTGAGTTCATATTGGTTGGCAGCTTGCACCTATCTGGCCACACAGGACTAATAGCGCAACTAAAAACCCGTGGATATAGCGTTGAAATGCTAGTTGAGCCGAATTGAAAATGATAAACTCCCTATTCTACTCCTGATCATCATCCCTTATCACCATCCCTTATCGCTAAGGTTTAATCACCATCCTTAATCAATTACCTAAATCATTAATTTTAATTACTCCCCGGAGAAATCATGTCTTTAACAATTACCGACGACCTCGTTGTCAGCATCACCTATACCCTAACCAATGACGAAAAAACCGTTCTCGACAGCACCGAAGAGTCCGGCCCAATGGACTACCTACACGGCGCAGATAATATTATCCCTGGCCTAGAAGATGGGCTAGAAGGCAAGAAAGTAGGCGACAAATTGAAAGTACGCGTCGACCCAGAAGATGGCTATGGCGAAATATTTACCGAACTTATGCAAGTCGTCGACATCGCTGCTTTCGAAGGCGTTGAGTCAGTCGAAGTTGGGATGCAGTTTGAGTCTGAAACAGATGAAGGCGATCTAGAAATGGTCACCATAAAAAGCATAGATGGCAAAGAAGTCACCATCGATGCTAACCACCCTTTAGCGGGTGTTACGCTTAATTTTGATGTCGAAATAGTAGGCGTTCGAGAAGCGACTGCTGAAGAAATTGAACATGAGCATGTTCATTAGCAACTGAACGCCGAGCGTTAAGCTTTGCCGACATGGATGTCGCGATGCGGCGTTCCGATAAGGAGCGAGAGCATATGTCCATGGATGGACTATATTAGAACAATGCATCGTTACATGGATGTAACTAATTAGGACAATGCAGGCCCTATTGTCGAGGACGCGGTAAGCTTAGGTGACTTTGCTTTGCGCAAACAAAGAAAGTCACACGCCTACTACCTATAAAATACAAGAAGCAAAAAGGATGTAATACGGACTAAAGTTAGGCCTGCTTCGCTCTCGGGCTATTACTGCCAGAAGTCGAATTCCCATTAGCTGACCGCTGATTCCCCTGAGATCGATTACCACCACCGGTTCTTCCACCGCCATTATTCCAAACCTTGGGTTTCTTAGGCTTATTCGAGACAGCAACAGGGCTCAATCGTGTTTCAGGCACGCTATGGTCTGGCTCAAATCCGTCAACTAATTTACGAGGTAATAATTGTTGAATCAATCGCTCGATATCGGACAGTTGCTTCACTTCATCCGCACTCACTAACGAAACGGCCTGACCAGTCTTACCTGCTCGTCCAGTTCGACCAATGCGATGCACGTAGTCTTCTGGCACGTTGGGTAGGTCGAAGTTCACCACATGCGGTAGTTGTTCGATATCGAGGCCGCGTGCGGCAATATCGGTTGCGACTAAAACTGGCGTTGAACCATTTTTAAACTCCAACAATGCCTTAGTTCGAGCCGCCTGACTTTTATTACCGTGGATAGCCACAGAACGAATACCCCTGCTATCAAGCTGTTTCACCAGCTTGTTGGCACCATGTTTTGTACGCATAAAAACTAAAGCCTGCTGCCAGTCACCAGCTTTAATTAAATGAGTCAGTAACGCTGATTTTTGCCCTTTATCAACGGGGTGTATCCATTGCTCGACCAATTCAACAGTTGTATTGCGTGGGCTCACTGAAATTTCTACAGGATTGTTAACCATGCCCTTAGCAAGGCTTCGGATTTCGTTTGAAAAAGTCGCTGAGAACAGTAGGTTTTGACGTTTAGCTGGTAACTTCGATAGAATTTTTTTGATGTCGTGAATAAAGCCCATATCAAGCATACGGTCTGCTTCATCTAACACGAGCACTTCAACTTGACTAAAATTGACAGCGTTTTGGTTGTGTAGGTCGAGCAATCGTCCTGGTGTTGCTACTAGTATGTCGACTCCTCGACGCAGCTTCATCATTTGTGGATTGATCTTTACACCACCAAAAACTACCGCCGAACTCAATGATAGGTTTTTACCGTAGGTGGTAACACTCTCTTGTACCTGTGCTGCGAGTTCACGAGTCGGTGTCAATATTAGGGCGCGTATATGGTTCGATTTTGCCCGTTCGCCCTGAGATAGTCGCTCTAGAATTGGAAGAGTGAAACCAGCTGTTTTGCCAGTGCCTGTTTGGGCTGCGCCCATGACATCCTTACCCTCAATAATAGCGGGGATAGCCTGAGCTTGGATCGGTGTTGGCGTATCATAGCCATTGGCTGTGACCGCTTGAAGAATTGGGTCTGATAACCCAAGAGAAGCAAAACTCATATTGTAGGCCTTGGAAAAATAATTAGAAAAATTGATTAAGGAAACTTTCTAAGAAAATTGACTACAGCAAACTAACTACAGAGAATGATCTGAAAAGTACGTCTTAAGAGTAATGGCTGAACGGTTTTGATGTCGTGCGGCAAAAATCGTGGGTAGCACCAGTAGTGCTGCGGGCGGGAATGTTACAGCAACTTATGTTCTGGTGCTATCAACTCCGTATGGAAAATCGAATTATCGTAGTATTTATAGCACATTTTGCCGTTTATAGGGCTATTTACAACGTTATATTTGTAGCATCTATTCGAGAGCACCATCTAAGATAGATCAAAAATAGCCGCCGTTAGAAGACTCAGCGCCGTAGGTCTCCAAACTCGTTCTTCTAAGTTTATCAATCGGGCTGGACTAACAAACGTACTTAGTTAGGAATGAAAGCAGTCGCTGACATTATTTGGTTACTGACAAAAGCTCATATACTAATAAAAGCGGCTGGCGATTTCATCAAATGGCTTGCGTGTTAAATCGGGCACTGTCGCGTCTTGAGCTGGATGACCAGTAACGATCAACATATAGGGTTTTTCGTTACTAGGCCGACTCAGTATTCCGTTCAAAAACTTCATTGGACTCGGAGTATGAGTCAGTGTCGCCAAACCCGACCTATGTAGCGCTGTTAGCAACATCCCCATAGCAATACCGACCGACTCGGGCATATAGTAATTTTTATGCTTTGTACCGTCAGCATCAACGCTATTACGTTCAAGGAAAACGGCGATTAAAAAGGGAGCTGTCTCAAGAAATGGCTTTTGCGCATTGGTCTCAAATACTTTTAGATCATCTAACCATGCTTGTGGCGCTTTGCCTTCATAGAATTCTCGCTCTTCCACTTCTGCCGCTATACGAATCGTTTGTTTAACATCAGGATTAGAAATTATTGCAAAGTGCCATGGCTGCTTGTGTGCACCACTTGGCGCTGTTCCGGCTGCGCGCACAGCATTCTCTATTATCGTACGGTCTACGGGCTGATCAGAAAAATCGCGAACGGTTCTGCGCCGTTTGATGTTTTGGTAAAACTGTTCAGATTCCTGCAACATGTCTTGATCAGACAGCGGGTTAAACTTTAATGGGATTTGCATGAGTCAAAGGTCAATTCGTGACGACAATCTGTCAGTATAAAAAGCCTATCCTCCAATATCAACTACGAAAGCCAGTCTAGAACCGACCTTTCCCATCAACAATCGTGAAGCATTCCAAACGTCGCCAATAAAACAATGTGATTAGTGGAGACGCTCTTGTTTTCGGGAAGCGTATCCGGCGTTGAAGAAAAATCACATTTTCGTTCAAGAGTTGCGTTATTTACTGGATTACTAAAGGATTACACTACTCGATCGAATGACCACAACGCCAACATAACTTAAATGCCGCATCATTTTTTTCCTGACAACCTCGACAAAACCAGGTGTCATCTCTGGGATTCGAAATGATATTTTTCAATATCACTTCAGCACGGTCAAACTGAGAATCGTCTTCAATCCACAGCTCTGGCCAGGTATCGAAAGTCGCCAAATCACCTGCTCCGCCGGATGAATATTCATTCATCACATGCGATTCGATACCCTCACCTTGCATGACATTTTTTAGGTTGAAAATAATCATGCGGTTTTCGTGGGTAACTAGTTTTTTCATATCAAACCCCTTACTA
>JBLHID010000114.1:0-9655 GCA_047615545.1 Polaribacter sp. | reverse complement strand
AACGTTTGATTATGACTAAACAGAATAAGTTTATGCTGGGCATGGAATGACATTAAGGCTTGCCAACTCAAACCAGCATTACAAATGTGCTTCCATCGGCTAAGAATGAAAACGCGTTTGATGAAGTTTTCACGCAACCAAGGGTCACCAAGTCGGCCTTCTTCTTCGACGGGCAAATTAGGGAAATTTTCCATTAAGGTTTGTGTGTATAAACCCGCACCAAACTGATTGGGAATCCCGTTATTGTAAATTTTGACAGGTTCCATCCCACAGCTTCGCGATCCTTTCTTTACGATGTAACCACACATGTTTCGCTGCCAATCAGACTGTTCCTTCGCCACTTCGATTAATGGGTCAGTGACGCGCAGGGTATTATCTTTAGTACCAACGGCCTGAACTTGATTATCTTCATTGATTAATCGAATAGAAGGTCTGGGCGTCCCTAAACCGATCGCTACTTCTGGACAAAAGGCACGAAAGTTGAAGTATTGCCTGAGCGTGTCTAAGGTATATCGGTTCTGTTTATGCCCGCCATCAAAACGAACAGGTTCACCTATCAGGCAGCTACTGATACCAATCGGAATTAAAGGTTGAACTTGGTTATCTTCCGTCATGTTGTCGATCCTGCGTGCCGAATATCTGATTTCATACGATACCAAACCCCTGTAAAAACAGGCCATAGCCTGCATACGCACCTGCCTTGCTATTGGTTCATAGTAGCCGGATTTAGTCTAAATTTACTATTAGTTCTGTAATCGACGACTAAAGCGGTGTACTTTATAGCGTCAACGAAATAGTAATTGTATGGTTCAAGTTGAGTGGTTCTATGTGAAAAGTTTCAGATTAAGGTTTCAAATGAATATAGCAGTTTAAGCTTTCAGATTATGTTTTGAAAAATAATAAAGGAGATGTACAAAATGCGCATACTTGTATTCCAACATATTGACTGTGAACATCCTGGATCATTGCGCCGTTTTCTCGAAAGAGATAACGTGGTGTGGGACGCTGTTAACCTAGATCAAGGAGAAGTGATTCCTGACTTTGATAACTATGATGCGCTCTGGGTTATGGGCGGACCAATGGATGTTTGGGATATTGAAGAGCACCCTTGGCTCGTGGCCGAAAAAGCGGCCATTCGTCGCTGGGTAGGAGAACTAAAGAAACCGTACCTTGGATTATGTCTAGGACACCAATTGTTAGCCGATGCAATGGGCGGCACCTGTGGTCCTCAGCGACCACCTGAAATTGGTATTATGGAAGTCGAACTCACAGAGGCAGGTCAACGCGATCCATTGTTTGATGGCGTAGCCGCCCGTCAAAAATGTTTGCAATGGCATTCAGTGCGAGTCGCACAGGAACCTGAAAACACGACTATATTGGCCAGTTCTGACCTTTGTCGAGTTCAGGCCATGCGAGTTGGTGATAATGCTTGGTCAATGCAATATCATGTCGAAGTGGAGGAAGACACTGTTGATAACTGGGGCGCAGTACCCGCCTATCGTGATGCATTGATGAGCACCTTGGGTGAGCAGGGTTTAGATACGATGAACGCTGGTGCCACCGAAAATATGGATAACTTCCTGTCATGCGCTGAGTCGATATACCAAAATTTTATGAAAGCGGTATGATTTGAAACCAAGACTAGTCCGCTGCTGAATAGAGAGCAATGAAGAAAGAAATAAAAATAGCTGTGCTCGATTTGGTGCCAAAAAAATACTGGGCAGATGACTGTGGTATAACCGATGCTCAGAAGTTTATTGAGCTTTTAGCGCCAGAAAATTCCCTAGCCAGTTTTTATAGCTACTATGTTGCAGAGCAGCAATTCCCCGAATCGGTAGCTGATTATGATGCATTTATGCTAACTGGTAGCCCTGCCAGTGTGTCGGATGACTTCGACTGGATACGGCGTTTATCAAAACTTATTATTGAGGCCAATCTGTTAAGAAAACGCATAATAGGCACTTGTTTTGCGCACCAACTGATAGCCCAAACTTTTGGTGGAGAAGTATCAAAAAATATAAATGGCTGGATGATCGGTAACTACAACCTCCAGATTCAGCCGGAAACAAACTATCACTGGATGGAACCGAAGGTGAATAATACCGGCTTGTATCACTTCAATCAGGAGCGCGTGACCCGGTTACCCGACACGGCCAAGGCATTTGCTCACAGTGAGGACTATCCTAACTTTGGCTATACGATTGGTGACAACATACTGTGTATGCAGGGCCATCCGGAGCAGCCCGAGCGTGCCATGAATAATTTTATTGCCGCGACAGCTCTGTCCGAAACAGATTTAGCTAAGGCGAGGTTACGCCTAGACAATGGCGCGCCAGACGCTAAAGTTTGGGCGCAATGGATGATGCGCTTCTTTTTGCAGAGTGAAGGTGTCTGAGACCTGAACTAGAGCGTAGCCTAGGCATGCAATCCACATTCCCGTTGTAATCCAAAAAATCGACTCTGCTCGTCGCTCATGCCTGGTTCCAACGGACGGCTGGTGTGCGTATCTCCGACTGAGGTGTAGCCTTTTTCCCATAATGGGTGGTACGGCAGTTCATGCTGTACCAGGTAACGATGCACGTCGCGCTTATGCCAGTCGATAATTGGGTGAAATTTGAAGCGACCCTTTTGCACGCGCAGTACTGATAATGCCTCTCGGGTTGACGATTGGTCGCGTCTTAAACCCGCAAACCAAGTGCCGACTTTTAACTCTCTTAGGGCCCGATTCATGGGCTCGACTTTATTAGTGTGGTTGTAATGCTCGATACCTTGCTTGCCCTGTAACCAAAGCTGCCCTTCTCGCGCTTCCTGCCAAGCCGGTGATACCAGCGAACGATAGCTGTGCATATTGAGTTTTAATCGTGCCTGTAATTGATCAATAAATTGATAGGTTTCGCTAAACAAATATCCGGTATCGATCTGAATAACGGGAATACCTGGTTGGACTCGATTGACCAAATGCAGCATGACCGCACTTTGAATGCCAAAACTGGAGGTTAGAGCGTGCTGATCTGGTAACTGCTCGATGGCCCATTGAGCTCGTTCAGCAGCTGACATGAGTTCTAGCTGCTGATTAATATCGTCTAACAGATTTTTATCGCCAGATAGTAGCGCTTCCACATCATCGAATCTAAGTTGAGGGCCTGTTTTGCATGGCTGCATCGCGAAACCTACCCCAGATGCGACGTTGATCGCTTGGGGGGTGAGTTGACGACTGCTGATTTCGACCATGGCTACCTCCAATAAATAAAATTAATACCGGTATAATTAAATTAACTAGGCGCAGTTTGGCGAAAATACAATATTAGATAAAGTGATTAATCTAGATGCCTTATTATTAAAATGAATATGACTAAAATAAATATGGGGGAGAAAAATAGCCAGAAAGTGTTCTGGCTACGGGGGTTGGTAATCGGTTTGAGATTTATGAATCGCTGGCGTAATTAAGGTCGATAATTCGTTTTGTATCAGTCACAAGTTCATCTAGGCCTAGCGCTCGATAAGCCTGTAACTGTAGTTCGAGGGTTTGTTTCATAGAATTTGTCCCTTGGTAGTCTCGAATAATCGATTGAGTTCGATTAACGGCAGCAACCCAGGCACTGCGCGATGCGTAATACTGAGCTATTTTTAAATCCGACTTGGCTAATTCATTACGCAAATAAACAATGCGTTGCTTAGAATCATCGGCATAAAGACTGTTTGGATATTTACGAATCACGAGTTCGAAATCGTCATAAGCCCTAAGCAGGATATTTCGATCGAAATCAGATAAATCTCGATCAGCAATATCATCGAGTGCCGAACCACCTCGATTAAAGTTGATTAAGCCCCGCAAATAATGGGCATAATCGGTGGTTTCGTGACGTGGATTAAATTTGACAAAACGCTCAATAGCCGCAATGGCTGAATCAGCTTCACCATCTTTGAAGTAAGCGTAGGCAATATCTATTTGGGCCTGAGTCGCATAATGGCCAAAAGGAAAACGTGACTCAAGAATCTCGTAACGGTCGATAGCTGTTTTATAATTGCCTATATTGACTTCGTGGCGGGCACTACGAAATAACTTTTCGACGTCCCAGCCTTCAGTGATATCAACTTTTTTGGATGGCCCACAGGCCACCAATAAAAGGGTGCAAATAGTGAATAGGGTTGTACGTGTAAGCATAGATAAATTTAACTCGTGAATCGACTTGCTGAAAGCGTAAACAAACAGTATAACCAGCCGATGAAATTATTACAGCAACAGATACGAATAGAGAGCGAGTTTTCTGGGTCGAGATTAGACCTAGCACTCCACCAATTATTGCCCGAATTTTCCAGAAGCGTCATACAGAATTGGATTAAATCTGATTTTATATTACTCAACCGGCTACCCTGCCAGTCGAAGCAGAAGGTGTACGGCGGCGATTTAATCGACCTCGACATACCTTTTGTGGCGAAAATTCAAGACTTACCTCAAAAGATTGACTTCAACATTATCCATGAGGACGAAGACTTTTATATTATCGACAAGCCAGCGCATCTGGTTGTGCATCCGGCTGCGGGCCACCAAACGGGCACTTTGGTGAATGGCCTGCTCGCTATAGACCCGAAACTAGAGCAATTACCACGTGCTGGGATCGTGCATCGGCTTGATAAAGACACAACCGGCGTGATGGTCGTTGCGCGCACCTTGCAAGCGCACGCCAACCTGGTCGATCAATTGCAACGACGTCTAGTGAAGCGTGAATATATCGCAATTGCGCAAGGCGTAGTGACAGCAGGACGAACCATTGAAACTGAAATGGCACGACATCCTGTTAATCGCAAAAAAATGGCCGTGCAGCCCAAGGGTAAACATGCCGTCACCCACTTTCAAGTCGCAGAAAAGTTTCCGCACCATACCTATATTAATGTTCAACTCGAAACAGGCCGTACTCATCAAATTCGGGTTCACCTCGCGCATGTCCACCATCCATTGCTAGGCGATCCCCTCTACGGCGGACGTTTTCGGATACCGATGGGCGTGCAGCCTGAATTAGGCTTGATGATGAAAGGTTTTGGACGACAGGCATTGCATGCCAGGGTCCTCAGCTTTGCTCACCCAATAACCAAAGAACCTTGCCGGTTTGAGGCTGAAATACCCAGAGACTTCCAAAGAATGCTGGATGCTCTTCGGGCGTCGACCCAAAGCGACGACTCGAAGACCCAATAGTGAGTATGCATCAACCCGAGTGGTCAATCCCCGCGACGGTTAAAGCGCTTTACAGTACTCGATCAGGCGGTGTGAGTCAGGCACCGTTCGACTCGTTTAATTTGGCCGAGCATGTGGGCGATGACCTTGACCGAGTCGGGCGTAATCGAGCCATGCTTAATCAACCCATGCCTAATGGAGATAAGCCTAATCGGGATGCGCTGCAATCACATTCGTTGCCCGCAGCGCCTTGCTGGCTGCAGCAAACCCATAGCACAACCGTAGTAACACTCGAGTCAGACCAAAACCGTGAGGCAGACAGCGCCATTACGCGCAAAGCGGACACCGTTGCAGTGGTAATGACCGCCGATTGTCTGCCCATTTTATTGTGCAATCGATCAGGTACCGAAGTGGCTGCTGTTCATGCCGGTTGGCGTGGATTGCTGGATGGTATCGTGGAAACCACTATCGAAAAAATGCAGTCACCGGCCAATGATTTACTGGCATGGATAGGGCCGGCTATCAGTCAGCCTAAATTCGAAGTAGGTGATGAAGTCAGGCAGGCGTTCGTCGATAAGTATGCAGATAAGTATGTTGATGAGCAATCGTCAGCTGAAAGCCGATTCATCAGCAACCGACCAACGCATTGGCTTTGTGACTTGCCTGGCCTAGCAGATGACTTACTCACACGTCTGGGCATCGCTAATGTCACACAGTCGAATTTATGCAGTTACTCCAATGAAAAAGACTTCTTTTCCTACCGACGTCAGGCCGTTACCGGTCGTATGGCATGTTTGATCTGGATACGCTCTAACGCTTGAAAACTCGAATCTAAATCCCATTTAACTAGCAGACCGTCAAACAGAATTTTTTGATTCAGGCTCTTCATACGTTATAAATGATCTGCCATCGGCAATAGCAATAACGAGATGATTCAACATGAGAATGGAAAAACTAACCAGTAAATTTCAGGCAGCATTAGGCGATGCCCAGTCGCTCGCTGTCGGGCGTGATCATCAGTTCATCGAGCCTGTGCATTTAATGCTGTCATTGCTAGACCAGCAGGGTGGTTCGATTAGACCTTTGTTTAATCATGCTGGTATTAACCTCAATTTATTGCGCTCGCAATTAGGTGAGCTACTTGAAAAGCAACCGCGAGTTGAAGGCACCAATGGTGATTTGCATATCTCGAATGCTCTAGCCAAATTATTCAATGTGGCCGATAAACTAGCGCAACAACGTAAGGATCAATTTATATCGTCTGAGCTATTTGTACTGGCAGCGATGGATGAAAAAGGCTCACTGTCAGACGTCTTGCTGTCGGCTGGTGCCAAAAAAGGATCTATCTCCAAAGCGGTTGATGCCATTCGTGGCGGTCAAAGTGTTGATAATGCCAATGCTGAAGACCAGCGCATGTCACTGGAAAAATACACCCTCGACCTGACCGAACGCGCCGAGCAGGGCAAGCTCGATCCAGTGATTGGGCGAGATGAAGAGATCAGACGCACGATACAGGTACTGCAACGCAGAACTAAAAACAACCCTGTCCTCATCGGTGAGCCAGGTGTCGGTAAAACGGCTATCGCAGAGGGTTTAGCGCAGAGAATTATCAATGGAGAAGTGCCCGAAGGCTTAAAGCGTAAACGTGTGCTTTCCCTTGATATGGGTGCTTTGATCGCAGGCGCTAAATTTCGAGGTGAGTTTGAAGAGCGTTTGAAAGGCGTATTGAGTGATCTATCGAAGCAAGATGGCCAGATCATCCTGTTTATCGATGAGTTGCACACCATGGTCGGTGCTGGCAAAGCCGAAGGCGCGATGGATGCGGGCAATATGCTTAAACCCGCATTAGCGCGGGGTGAGTTGCATTGTATCGGCGCGACGACATTAAACGAGTATCGCCAATTCATTGAAAAAGACGCCGCACTGGAACGGCGCTTTCAGAAGGTGTTAGTTAACGAGCCATCAGTCGAAGATACCATCGCGATATTACGCGGCTTGAAAGAGCGCTACGAAGTCCATCATGGTGTTGATATTACCGACCCCGCAATTGTCGCTGCCGCAACTCTGTCTTATCGATATATAACTGATCGTCAGTTACCGGATAAGGCAATCGATTTGATAGATGAATCGGCCAGCCGAATTCGTATGCAAATTGACTCTAAACCGGATGCGCTTGATCGCTTAGAGCGGCGCCTTATTCAACTTAAAATCGAACGCGAAGCATTAAAGAAAGAAAACGATGCGGCCAGCAAAAGGCGGCGCGATACGCTTGAGTCCGAGATTTATCGGCTCGAACGTGAATACTCCGATCTAGACGAAGTATGGAAGGCCGAAAAAGCGGCATTACAAGGGTCAACGCATATTAAAGAGGCACTCGAGCGGGCACGTTTGGATCTAGAAACAGCCCAAAGAGCAGGTGATTTAACCCGCATGTCTGAACTGCAATATGGCCGTATTCCAGAACTCGAAAAACAGCTAGACCTAGCAGCCAATGTCGAAATGCAAGACATGAAGCTACTCATTAATAAGGTTGGAGAAGAAGAGATTGCAGCCGTCGTTTCCAGTTGGACGGGTATTCCAGTGTCTAAAATGTTGGAGTCAGAGCGCGAGAAGCTACTTAACATGGAAGCGCAAATTGGACAGCGCGTGGTTGGTCAAACCGAAGCAGTGACGGCCGTGTCAGATGCGATTAGGCGTTCGCGAGCTGGGCTGTCCGATCCAGATCGCCCCAATGGTTCATTTTTGTTCTTGGGGCCAACGGGTGTCGGCAAAACAGAGCTGACGAAAGCATTGACGCATTTTTTGTTTGATACTGAAGATGCGCTGATTCGCATTGATATGTCTGAATTTATGGAAAAGCACAATGTTTCACGGTTAGTCGGAGCGCCACCCGGTTATGTCGGATATGAGCAAGGTGGCTACCTGACCGAAGCCGTTCGACGTCGCCCCTATTCGGTTATCCTATTGGATGAGATCGAAAAAGCGCATCCTGATGTATTTAATATTTTGCTACAAGTGTTGGATGACGGCAGGCTCACCGACGGCCAAGGCAGAACTGTTGATTTCAGAAATACAGTGATCATAATGACCTCTAATCTCGGCTCGGCTGAAATACAGTCAATGACAGGTGAGCATCAATATGATGAGATAAAGCAAGAAGTCATGCGTCAGGTCGGCCAACACTTCCGGCCAGAATTTATCAATCGAATCGACGATTCAGTCGTGTTCCATGGACTTACACAAGCACAAATCCGAGTCATCGCGAGCATCCAAATGAACCGTTTGGTCCTTCGTTTGAAAGAAAAAGGTATGTCACTGGTTACCAGTGACCGCGCTCTAGACGAGCTAGGTAAAATAGGATTTGATCCAGTGTATGGTGCTAGACCATTAAAGAGAGAGATTCAGCAAGTGATCGAAAACCCAATTGCGCGAGCAGTCTTATCCGCTAAATATGGCGAGGGCGACACCATAACAGTAGATGTTGATAATGATGGTAATTTTATATTTTCAAAGCCTCTTCTCCATTAGTAATGCACATCAGTACTGAACACGAACAGCACGTAGTAGTAGCAGAAAAGCGTAAAGTATTCGTTCAGGCTAACATCCATGCAGCAGCCATATAATTAGGTATATACACATGATCATGCAAAATACGATTGAATCGAAGTTAACCGCCTCGTTTGATACCACATACCTCGACATACAAAATGAAAGCCATATGCATAATGTGGCGCCCGGGTCAGAGTCTCATTTTAAAGTCACGATAGTCACTGAACAATTCGAGGGTTTAATGCTGATAAAGCGCCACCGTTTAGTGAATAAAGCGTTGGAGCAAGAGTTACAGCAAATTCATGCGCTTGCTCTGCACACTATGACCGCCAGTGAATGGGCAGAACGCGGTGGCACTGTCACCGCGTCACCACCTTGTAAGGGCGGCGGGAAGAATCAGTAATTACCTAGCACGGCTAGATAACCCCGGCCCCAGAGGGATTAGTCGCGTAAATAGCCGACAGGATTTCCATATAGTTGATGTCGTGGGTCTCGCCTAAATCCAGCGCCTGTTGCATATACACAGACATATCCTGCTCTTCAGCCTGATAACGAAAGCCATAGGCAATGGTATTGTCATAACCCGCAACCGGAATGCAGAGTGTTTGTTGCGAGAAGATGTCGCGTAAATCCCGATAGTATTGCTTAAATTCAGATTCATTATCGATGAGCAAGTTATAAGCCACCGCCCCCGATGGACTGAGCAAGCTGTAAAGGTGCTGCATATTGTCGGCACCTAGCAGCCAATCGGGTGATTGGTCGCCGATAAAAATATCAACCAGTATCAAATCGAAGGTTTCATTACAGTGCTGTAAATAATGCGCCGCATCATCGATGACATAGGTTAAATCGTCATCCGCCTTTGGCAAGAGCATCTTGTCGTGCATTAAGTCGAGTAGCTCACCATCAATATCGACACTGGTGAGATGGCTG
>JBLHID010000113.1:0-9694 GCA_047615545.1 Polaribacter sp. | reverse complement strand
GTAAATAAGCCAGTAAATAAGTAGGAAAAGTCGCGCTTAATGGTTGATTGGGGTAGACGGAAATAGTGTTTTTAGCCGATGGTTGTTTTTTGAATGCAGTCGGTCCATTGCTTAAATAATACAATTGTACTTGCGGCAACCACTGATCGAGCGTCTAGCGTCCAGTTAAATACCGCTTCGGCGTCCAGGGTTTGACTTTTCCCCCCGGCTTCTTCGTTAAGTAAAACACCAGCGGCATAATCCCAGTATTTTTCTTCACCGTGTAATAATAGTTGTACTCTGCCTGCGGCTAACCATGCCCACTCGAGCGCACAGCTGCCGACATTTCGTTGAGATTTGTATGGCGCTTGTTGTACTAGAGATAGCTTGATTGGATTTGACAGGCGTTTGAAGTCCACGAAGGCAATCGATTGATTGAGTGTATCGGGTTGTTCTGGTCGGCTGATTTTTAGACTATTTACCCACATTCCTTGACCCTTAATGGCAGAGAAAAACTCATCGCGCATGGGGTCGTAAATAATCGCTAATACAATTTCATTCCGGCTAATTAAGGCTAGCGAAACTGAAAATAGTGGCAGTGTGTAATGATAGTTGTTCGTGCCATCTACCGGATCTAGGCACCAATAGTCTTGATTTGAATTGAGAACGCTGAGTTGCTCTGGTTCGGTTAATTCTTCGCTGAGTAATAAAATGTCGGGATAGCGTTTCTTTAATGCGGCATCCATTGCCTTTTGCATCTCAAGGTCGGCCTCAGTCACAATCGAGCCATCCGTTTTATAGCTAGCGGTTGACTGGGCGTAGTATTTCAGGAGTGTCGATTGCGACGAATCCTTAATGATATTCTGAATGATAGTGATATCTTCAAAACTATAGTCAGGCTTGCTCACTGGTTTATTCCGCTTCTATTTCAATAGGGTTATTGTTTATTTGAACTTGAAATGATTGAATAGACATCATCAAGACGCGTCAACATGTACTATAGCCGATTAGCCCTATCGCTGTTACCAAAAATTATTCGCTCGCCGTGAAATAAATGCCTCAAAACGAATCAATAGATACTCCATATTTTCTGACAAAGCAGACTGCGAACCTGCAGGAAGATTTTGTCCGAGAGATAAAGAACAGTGCATCACTGTTTCTGCTCTATGGGGAGGAGGGTGTTGGCAAGACGCGTCTTTTGGAGGAGCTGGTATCAACCAGACTTAATGGCTGGCGAATACACTGGGTCGATTGCAAAAAGCGCGTAGATGAGGCTAATGAGGCAATCGAGTTGGGTTCTGTGTTTGAGCGTACCTTGGATATTGCCACTATCGGCGACGTAATAGTCGCTGACCATTTTGAATTAGCTACCAACAAAATGAAGCATCAACTTTTACAAAGTTGGGCGACTGACGGTGTCGACAAAAAATTCTGTTTGATTATAGCCACTGGTGAGGCAGGGCTTGAGGAGGTTCGCGATGCGGCTACTCGATATCGACTAAATGTGAAGAGTTTTCAGTTGTTGCCATTAACGCATGGTGAAATTGACGACTATTGTGCCAGCAGATTATTTTCGTCGTTTCCGCCAAGCCCTCTATCAATGACGAAACAGACTCGTTGGGCATTTAACGAAACACGAGGTGTGATTGGTAAGGTGCGGGATGTTGTTGAACAGCATCGCAATAATATCGCTCGCCAAGGGCCGTCTAGCTCTCCGTCTATTGTTAAACTGCTATCAGTTGTTTTTGGTTTGACTATTATGCTACTAGTTGGTCGTGCTTATCAGTTAATTCCAGTTGCCTTAGTCGAACCTTTGTTATTAAGTCCTTTACCATTAAGTCAGCAAGGTGAGGACATCGTCGAGTTAGCTCAGCCGACTGATAATTTAGCTGCCAGCGTACCTGTGGTAGAAGTGGATGGGCCTTTAACCCCATCGATACTAGAACCAAAAGAAATGATTCAGTCCCCTGTGATTGGGGAATCGGTGGTACTAGAGCCATTGGTTGAAGTAGGTATAGTTGATGAAGATGTAGTTGAAATCGGTGAAGTTGAAATTAGTGAAGTTGAAATTAGTGAAGTTGAAGTAGATATAGCGTCAAAAGACGAATCTGTAAAAGGCACAGCTGTAAAAGGCACAGCTGTAAAAGCCGAAGATCTGGTCGACATCGCTGGGAAATGGCCTTATTCGGACTGGTTTAAAACAGAGTTAAAGCGCTCACGGGACTGGTTTGAAACCACTGAGGGCAGTCGCGCCACTATTCAAGTCATGTCCATCAAGTTAGATAGCGAGACTGACGACGCCTACCTTAGTTATGTCGATATGTTGCAAAAAAATGGGGTTGATACATCACAGTTACACGTGCATCCTAAACGAGTTCGAGAAAAAGCGGTATTAGGCATTTTTTTTGGTGATTACGACAGTTGGCAAGTGGCTCGTAAATCTATATTCGATTTACCATCGGCGTTAGGCTCTACCCAACCATTTCCACGATCACTCGGTGGTTTCAGCAGTGAAGATAGTCAATTGTGACCAATATTCGCGTTACAGACTTATGACAATCAGCATTGTTCCCAGGGCAAACCATCAAAGCGCCATCCGCCGATTGCGCTACGTTGATGTTTATCATTTAGGTCACCCTCAAAGCCCTGCTCGATATTATAAACACGCTTAAAGTTCTTTTCGATCAGTAGGTTGCCTGCTTCTTCAGAGCGTTTTCCACTGCGACAAATTAACAAAATAGGGACTGCGTTATGCTCAGACCCGTCAATCACACCGCCCAGCATTAGCCGCCGAGTATCCCTCACAAAGTTCGGGTTTATCTCCCAGTCTGGCTCTTCTATCCACGGAATGTTAACTGCTCCAGTTGGATGCCCTATAAACAAAAATTCCATTTCGGATCTGACATCGATAAAGATGACGCGCGGTTCCTTTTGAATGAGTTCCCAACTCTCAGTTGTACTTATTGGGGTGACTGCCTGGTTTGTCATAACGTCCTCGCATTGTCTCTGAAATGAAGTTTGAAAAGTAATTCTGAAAAAAGAAGCTCTAAAATGAAGTTAGGTGATAATTGTTTAGGATTCAATCATGTTAATTAGACCATAACGAATATTCGGTTCTGCTTTTAAACCAAATTCTCCATTCACCTCGATTAAGTTTACTAACGAGTGCAAAATGTCATCCACACGAGGTTCTATGTGGGACACCTTAGCAGTCATTTTCAGATGATAGATCATCCAGAAAGCCCACAAGAATATTCTGACCCAGAAACAAGTCGGCCGTGTGGGAGCCGATAGGTCTGGCTCCGTCAGTAATGAGTACTCTTTCCATAAATTGGCTGTTATATCGAGTGAGGAAGACTAATGATTTTAGCAGTCAAATAGAGATTTGTACGGATGTTTTTAAATCCAAATTAATGACGTATTTATGCTTGACAGTGATACCTTGCTTGATTAAAGTACGCGCTCTTTCGAGGGGGCCATAGCTCAGTTGGGAGAGCGCAACACTGGCAGTGTTGAGGTCGGCGGTTCGAACCCGCCTGGCTCCACCAGATTCTTTGTTTTAGAGGTTTTTGGTAAAAAACAGTGTCCCCATCGTCTAGTCGGCCTAGGACACCGCCCTTTCACGGCGGTAACAGGGGTTCGAATCCCCTTGGGGACACCACTTATTTGGTTTCAAAATCAAAGACTTACAGAAATGTAGGTCTTTTTTTTGGCCTGAATTATGGTCTATGTATAACTCATGTGTAATCTGTGATCCTATATTGTCTTTATGAGAATCGTTTCAACATTGACAATAAGTGAGCCGCGTCGGCATTGTAACTTCAGGGGTCCGTTAGGCATCATTGACTAAAAGTCATGTCACTCTTTTAGATACAGCGTCGTCTAAATGAATGAAACACCCTAGAACAGGCGAACCATTGGGTGCTGGCTTTATGACGAGTCATGGCTTTAGACACACCACTAGCAGCATGTTAAATGAACTTGAATACCCAGCTGAGGCTACAGAGCTTCAGATGCCTCATGTAACTCAGAAGGTCGTTAGAGGTACGTACAACAAAGCAAAACTGATGCCTACTAGGATTAGCATGATGCAGGAGTTGGTCAGCCACATTAAGTTATAAAAAACAGTCGTTATACAACCATATAATACTCATTGCAGCTTGCAGTCAAATGGGTAGGTGATAGTCATGCACACGCGAGGAATGTATGATCTTTTCCAATAAAAAAACCAGTCGTTAATTCTCCCCATTTTGAAACAACTTATCCCTTGCTCAAAGGTTCACTGCGTCCTCATATAAGTTACGCATCACCTCGGCTGATCATTCTGTCAAAGACCTCCTAATTGATCAGTTTTTGAGCGTATCCGCTGAACAGGGCGCCACCTACTCAGTGGTAGACGCTTAAACCAACACACTATTTAATGACGTTATCATCAAAAAGGTAGGTGATACTTTACTCATAGGGCTGGGTGAATGGCCTATTGTACTCGTAGAGCAGTTCTACGTTGCCAACCAAACAGCTGTTATACATGTAATAGACTCCGCGGGATTAGTTCAAACTATCACCGCCAACTCAGAGGTTTAAGAGAGTAATAATGTTGTCTGGTCTGCAACAGGCGCTGGCGCGATGTCGGTGGGCTGATGGTTGGGAGGGGCGGCCGCGGCGATGGTTAGTTCCGGGGAAAGTGCCACAGTTGAGGATAGTGCCACAGGCGAGGCTCCTGCAACCGATAGTAGTACGATAGTTATATTCGATCTGGAGGGGAGGAGTGCTGAACACAGTGATAGAACGTTTAATGCATGGGTTACATAATCCACCGCTCGTTGTCTTGCCGCCTCTTGTTTTTTGGCGGGTAGAATATGGGCTTGCTCTCAAAGCCGGTGGAGTTTGATATCAGTATGTTCGATGGCACTTGCCGCCGCTCGCTTTAGTTGCCACCGCGTACGGGTAATAATAATCAAGTCGTCCATAAAGCGAGATAACGCAGTTGTTTGCGACGGGATAAATCTTGATCCAACTCGTATAATCGAAAACCTGCCAGCAACGGACTAAGGGCGCAGTCACGTGGTATGCCCAAACGTGGTTCATGGAAGTTACCGCCCTTTCACCGCGGTAACAGGGGTTCGAATCTCCTTGGGACACCACTTATTTCGACAAAAAAACTCACTGTAGGTGAACTTTCTTGTGCCCGTAACATTATTATTTCCATTCAAAATCTTTTTTTGCTTATATACTTAAACTGGATATGATGAGTGTAGTAAAGTTAGAATTAAATATGGACAGAAAAGCCTGACGCAGGCCTTCAAGAATAGTAAAATTTGATTTCACTAGCGCAAGGCTAATCACTTGAAAATTTAGTTAGGCGACAAACGATAGGGTTCAACTTGTTACAAGACTTCCTCATTAAATTATTGGCTAATACTCGAACGAGATATCTGACTCTATTGATATTGCTGCCAGTATTGGCTTATCAATTTTCTATTCTATTTTGGAGCCTCTACCCCGGATCTTCTACTGGTCTTTTAGTTGCTCATAGTCAGATGACAATCGCTAAGCAGTCGATTATCCTACAACCTAGTTATCTCCAGAAAGCCGACTTAGTCAAGCAAGGTTTTTTGTTTGGCAAGGCTGAGATGGTCCGTGTCAAACCTATCGAATCAGAGTTAGCGCCGGAGACACGATTAAAATATAAGCTACGCGGCATTTATTTTTCAGAGGTTGCGGAGAAATCCACCGCCATTGTCGAAATAAAAGTGAATGACACTCAGTTATATCGTATTGATGATATGTTAGCAGATAACATTGTGGTCGCCGCCGTAGAGAGAGATCATATTTTGATCAATCGATACGGCAAGCTCGAAAGATTAAATCTGGAAAAGCCAATCGCCATTGGTACGCAACAGGGTTTGAATAACCGATCTTCCAATAGCGCTTCCTCAGTGGCCAACAGCAATTTATTGCGAAACTATCGGCAAACCTACGCCAGCAATCCTTTAGCGTTAGCCCAACGATTTCAATCGATACCTGTGCAGCAAAACGGTCGAAACATAGGTTTTAAACTGAAAGCGTTAAGGGGTGAAAATTTACTCGCCAAATTGGATTTCCAAGACTCAGATATTTTTACTAAAATAAATGGAGTCGGCCTTGATAAGCCGTTTCAGGCTTTAGATGCATTAAAGTCTTTAACCACAGCCAAAAGCGTTACTGTTACCATACTGAGAAACGGGCGTGAACAAACATTAGATTTTAATCTTTAGAGCTGCTCGAACCCCTAATTATGAAAAATACACTACCCATCGTTAACCGTATCCATCTAGTCATGCTTTTAGGTGGGTTGTTTGTATTTCAAACAGCCTTCCAAACGGTAAAGGCGGAGGAGGTTACTCTTAATTTTAGTGATGCTGATTTAGTCGCGGTTATTAATAGCGTCTCTCAGATTACAGGCAAAAATTTCATTATTGACCCACGCGTAAAGGGTAAGGTAACGGTTGTGTCAGCAAAACCGCTAAATGAGGATGAAGTCTATAATGTTTTCCTATCAATTTTGCAGGTGCATGGATTCGCTACGGTACCCACCAAAAATGCAATCAAAATAATTCCGGATGCGACAGCCAAGCAAAACGCGACGCCAATCACCAATTCAACCCGTAATCCCGATGATCAATTGATTACACGAGTATTGACTATTGAGCATATGAACTCCGCGCAATTAGTGCCTATTCTCAGGCCTTTGGTTGCTCAACAAGGGCATCTTGCTGCTTATGCCGCCACTAACGTGCTGATTATTTCTGATCGAGCAGCCAACATCCGACGCTTGGAACGAATCGTGTCAGAAATGGACAAGGAATCCGATTCAGATATTGAAGTGATTAAACTAAAGCACGCATTCGCCGCTGAGGTAGTTAGGTTATTGAGTGGCTTAAGCAATGCTTCACCCGAACAAAAAGCGTCAGGTGGTATCCGCGCAGTCAGTTTTACTGCAGACGAGAGAACGAACAGCATATTGCTCAGTGGTGAAAAAGCGAGTCGATTAAAATACCGAGCTATTATTTCTGACCTTGATTCTCCGGTTGAATCTTCGGGCAATACGCATGTGGTTTATCTTCGGTATGCAGAGGCGAAAAACCTCGCCGATATCTTGAATAGTGTTGGCAAAGAAGTTATTAAAGCAGAAGCTAAAAACTCCGCTAGTGCTGGAGTAGGTAACAAAAATGATACGGTTAGCATTCAGGCCGACGAAACGTCAAACGCACTAGTAATTACCGCACCTGCCTCGGTATTTCCGTCATTACGTTCGGTGATACAGCAACTCGATATTCGTCGCGCTCAAGTACACATTGAGGCTATCATCGCCGAAGTATCGCTCGATACGGCGAATGAACTGGGTGTTCAGTGGTTAATTGATGGGGGCAGTAAAGGGAATCCATCGCTTTCGAGCCAGCTGCCTGGCGCAGGCGCGAGCATTGGTGGCATTGCAACGGGCGTTTCAGCCGGTACTGCTTCAGCCATCCCTGACGGACTCTCTTTGGCTTTAGGGAGTGTCAACGAGAGTAACAGTCTTAATTTTATTACTTTGATACGCGCATTAAACACTGATTCAGAAACCAACTTACTCTCTACGCCATCAATCGTGACGTTAGATAATCAGGAGGCTTCGATCATCGTAGGGCAAAATGTACCTTTCGTAACGGGCTCATCAACCAGCTCAAGTACTACCAATCCGTTTCAAACCATAGAGCGGAAGGATGTGGGTACGACCCTAATGGTGAAACCGCAAATTAACGAAGGCAACACGATTACTCTTGATATAGACCAAGAAGTATCGACCGTTAGCCTGGCAGCTACCAGCGCGGTTGACTTGGTTACTAATAAACGCGCGATCAAAACTACTGTTCAACTTGAAGATGGGCAGCTCCTAGTGCTCGGTGGATTGATCGATGACACTGTGATTAAAGTGCAGCAAAAAATACCGCTGCTAGGTGATATACCTTATATAGGGGCTCTATTTCGCTCGAACAGTACGCGTAGAATAAAACAAAATCTGCTCGTTTTTATTCGCGCCACGATTATTCGAGACCCTAAACTAGCGCGTGACTTAAGCCAGAGAAAGTATAATTTCATGCGAGATATCCAGTTACTGAATATCCCTGAAGACGAGGATAAACGCTCTAAGCCTGTATTACAGGTTTACCAGTAATCAAAGTTAATAGTGATCTCATTGTAGTAAACCAGACCATGCATTCTTCAACCGAATTACCTTATTCCTTTTGTAAGCGTTATGGCATTGTGTCTGGCCAATCTGATGCAAAAGGACGTATTAAACTGACAACGCGTCATAACACCTCGCTTGATGCCATTGTCGAAGCGCAGCGAGTGCTGGGAATGGTTGGGCATATCACTGTTGAAAGTGAGCAGGAGTTCAATCGGCTTTTAAGTCAGCACTTCGAAAATAATCGAGAGACTTCATTCACCGAAGCAGAGAAAATTGGCGGTGATTTAAATCTTGATGATGTTGCGCGCGAGTTATCCGAACCCGAAGATTTACTCGAAAGTGACGACGATGCACCCATTATTCGTCTCATCAATGCGCTTATTACCGAGGCGATTAAAGAGAATGCCTCCGATATTCATGTGGAACCATTTGAATCACGGCTTTCTATTCGGTTCAGAGTTGATGGTGTGTTGCGTGAAGTACTTGAACCGCCCCGTCAAATTTCGAGCCTTCTATGCTCTCGAATCAAGGTCATGGCGCAACTCGATATTGCAGAAAAGCGTTTGCCACAAGATGGCCGGATAGCGCTCAAGGTTGCCAATAGACCGGTTGATATTCGGGTGTCAACCTTACCTTCCGGTCATGGCGAGCGAGTGGTAATGCGTATTCTTGACAAGCAGGCTGGTCGTCTTGATCTAAAGCAACTTGGGATGGATGACGTTGTTCGAAAGCGTCTCTCAGTCATGATTGAAAAACCACATGGCATTATTTTGGTCACTGGTCCAACAGGGTCGGGTAAGACAACTACCCTGTATTCAATACTATCAGCGCTCAATGATTCAAGCCGAAATATCCTGACAGTTGAAGATCCAGTCGAATACGATTTAGATGGCATTGGCCAAACACCGGTTAATGCAAAGGTTGGCATGACGTTTGCGAAAGGGCTAAGGGCGATATTACGGCAGGATCCCGACGTTGTAATGGTTGGAGAAGTTCGGGACAGTGAAACGGCTCAAATAGGGGTGCAGGCTAGTTTGACAGGGCACTTGGTTTTGTCTACCTTGCATACTAATTCAGCGGTTGGTGCAATTACCCGATTGCAGGATATGGGTGTAGAACCTTTTCTACTCTCTTCCACATTACTAGGCGTTGTCTCACAGCGTTTGGTACGTAATATTTGTGAACACTGCAAGTCAGAAATGACGCTCAGTGTTGATGAGCGAAAGAAGTATGGCATTGGACTTCAAGACACCATTTATCAAGCTGAAGGATGTCCAAAATGTTTGCAAACAGGCTATAAAGGACGCTCTGGAATTTATGAAGTCATTGAGGTGGACGACGTGTTAGCCGAGAAAATACACGATGGCAAAGGCCAGGCAGACATCGAGCGTTATAGTCGTACTCAAAGTCATAGCCTACGGGACGATGGTATACGTCGAGTGATCAATGGCAGTACAACACTCGATGAGGTGATCAGGGTGACACGTGACAACCTCCAATAAA
>JBLHID010000112.1:0-9770 GCA_047615545.1 Polaribacter sp. | reverse complement strand
CGTGGATTAGTGATGAGGTTCACATCGATAGCAAGTCTTTCGTCATATGGTGGTAAACGCCACAGCAATCCGTCGCGGATATCCCTGCTCACCACATGTACCGGAAGTGGTCCGATTCCGAGTCCGTTTATAATCATGCGTTTTACTTCTTCAAGATGCGAGGACGTGCCGACCACCGGGCCACGCATACCTTCTGCAACGCGCAGCAGTGCGACCGCGCGCAAGGCATCAGACAGCTGGTCAGACTGGAATGAAACTACGGATTCGTCGAGTAATTGCGCCATTTCAACATTCTCGACGCCGAACAGATGATGACCGGGTCCGCAGAAAAAGCCAAAACACTCTCGGTAAAAATGAGTATATTGCAGTCGAGAATTGCGCTCCATGGCCAGCGACAGTCCAAAGCTAGCGTCTTTTTGCAGCACAGATCTTTCTACGTCACGGCTCTTGAGAACCTGCATGTTAAAAGTCACTTTTGGATGAGTGGCATGAAAATCTGCGAGCGTATTGTCTACGATTGGGCAAGTAATGTGGCTTGCCATGCTGATGCGTACATGCCCCGTGAGTTCTTCCTGAACGTCACGCATCAATACAGTGAGCCGCGACACGCTGCCGAAAATTTCCTCGCATTCCTCAAACAGTAAACGACCCGGTTTTGTTAGTTCGAAACGGCCAGGACCGCGGTTGATTAGTTTTTTATTGAGTCGGCCTTCGAGACGCTTGAGAGCATTGGACACACTCGGTTGTGCGAGTGACAGCCTGTTCGCAGCGCCAGTGATGCTGCCTTCCTGCACTATGACCATATAGCTGCGCAGTAAATTCCAGTCGAGTTTCCAAGCGAGTTCTTGCATAGTTTCAAACTATAATGAATATATTTAATAGTAATTTGTAAAATACCAACCAATGATCAAAACTGCAACCACTGTTCATCATTAGAGCCCAATCATGAGTTCGCTCAATCAAGCCGATACCTCGCCGAATATCTGCAAACCCAAAAGCCATCTGTTTTATCAATCGCGTCAGCGTAGGCCAGTGTTGGATCGGGGGCTCGGTGTCTATCTGTGGGATACAGATGGTAAGCGCTACCTCGACGGCTCATCTGGCGCGATGGTTTCTAATATTGGGCACTCGAACACCTATGTTCTTACTGCCATGAAAGCACAAATGGACAAGGCAACCTTCGGTTACAGACTGCACTTCGAGACTGAATCCTCAGAGGCACTCGCTAAGAAAACAGCCTCTTTAATGCCAGAGGGCCTCGATAGAGTGTTTTTTGTGTCGGGCGGTTCTGAGGCAGTGGAAAGCTGCCTTAAATTCGCGCGTCAATGGGCGATAGCTACCAACCGGGTCGACAAGTGGAAAATTATTTCGAGGTTTCCTTCCTATCACGGTTCCACGCTTGGTGCTCTGGCGATAACTGGTATGACGCAAATGACACAGCCTTTCGCACCGATGATGCGCGACATGCCAAAAGTGCCAGCGCCGACCTGCTACCTGGATCATGATGATCTCGACCATGAACAACGAGGCTTGCGATACGCAGATTTACTTAAGGACGAGATATTGCGACAAGGTGCCGACACTGTACTCGCATTTATTATGGAGCCGATTGGTGGTGCATCGACTGGTGCATTGGTCGCGCCAGACAGCTACTACCGGCGGGTTCAGGAAATATGTAAAGAACTCGATGTGCTTTTAATCACCGATGAAGTGATGACGGGGGGAGGTCGGACAGGAAAATTTCTCGGTGGTGACCATTGGAACCTGAAACCGGATCTGATAGCTATGTCGAAGGGTTTTGCCGCAGGCTATGCTCCGCTTGGTGCAATGATAGCAAGAGGTGATATGGTCGAAAAGGTGCTCGATGCAGGCGGATTCATTCATGGATTTACCTATGCTGGAAACCCCCTGGCCTGTGCTGCAGGGCTTGCTGTACTTCAAGAAATGGAAAATAAACAGCTGATTGAACGAGCCCAAATTCAGGGTGACAAGCTAAAGCAAATGCTCACAGAGCTGATGGACAAGTACCAGTTTATCGGCGATGTGCGTGGCAAGGGATTATTACTGGCATTTGAACTTATGGCCGATAGTACTAGCAAAATGCCGTTGCTAAGCTCGCTGAATGCCTATGTCCGGTTAGTGGAGATTGCCTACAAAAATGGACTGATCATCTATTCTCGGCGTACGCGTGGTGGCCTAGAGGGAGATCATTTTATGGTCTGCCCACCGTTGATCATCAGTGATGACGAAATGCTCCACCTGCTGGAGATGCTCGACAAAAGTCTGTTCGAACTTGCGACAGAGTTAGGCTTATCGATCGGCGCCAACAAATGACAGAGCCCGTTATTATTACCTGTGCGATCACTGGTTCTATTCATACGCCGACCATGAGCCCGCACCTACCGATCACACCAGATGAAATCGCCGTAGCTGCCATTGAAGCCGCCACCGCCGGAGCCGCCGTTTTACATTTGCATGCGAGAGATCCAGCTGACGGTCGACCTATCGCTGATCCGGATGTGTTTATGCAGTTCCTTCCAAAGATAAGGCGGGGCACGGACGCGATCGTCAATATTTCTACCGGCGGATCTTCGCTGATGACCGTCGAGGATCGAATGCGCGCAGCAGTGCAAGCCTCGCCCGAAATGTGCTCGCTGAACATGGGGTCGATGAATTTTGGAATCTTCCCACTCGCCGAGCGCTACGACAATTGGCAGCACGATTGGGAGCCGCAGTTGTTGAATGCAACGCGCGATACGGTATTTCGCAATACCTTCTCGGACATCGATACTTTGCTCGATAAAGTGGGGGTAAACCTCGGCACAAAATTCGAATTCGAGTGCTACGACGTTGGACAGATTCATACCTTGGCATGGTATCTACGCAAGAAAAAAATTGAAGCACCTGTTTTTCTCCAATTCGTAATGGGTGTACTTGGTGGAATTGATGCAGCTCCAGAGCAATTGATGCACATGAAAGCGACTGCTGATCGTTTGATTGGTGCGGAAAATTATCATTTTTCAGTACTTGCAGCTGCGCATCAGCAAATGCGACTCGCAACCATGGGGGCCATTCTCGGTGGCAATGTGCGGGTTGGATTAGAAGACAGCTTGTTTATCGGCAAGCACGAACTTGCCACGTCCAATGCGCAACAAGTCAAACTGATTCGTACGACTCTCGAAAATCTTGGCATGGAGATAGCGACGCCTGCCCAAGCACGAAAGAGGCTGAATTTGAAGGGCGCTGACCATGTCAATTTTTAAAAACAAGTGTGGATCAAATAAAAAGAATGTTGGTTATGAAACCAGGAAACAATTTATGAAGGCAATTTATACAGATTCACAGGCCATGCACCATCCGCTATATTTTACGTCTAGCGGTGCGCAGGCCAACAACCCGGAAGTGCCACAACGCGCAGACGCTCTGTTATCTGCGGCCATGTCAGCCGGTTGCGAGCATATCGAACCGACAGATACCGGACTTTCATTAATATCGGCTGTTCATACCCCTGAGTACCTTCGTTTTTTGAAAAACATTCACCATCGGTGGCAGCGTATAGATAATGCTTCAGAGGAAGTTGTGCCGAATATACATCCGAATCGGCGCGATGGCAGCTACCCAGCTTCAGCGGTGGGGCAAGCGGGTTACCATATGGCTGACACTGCCTGCCCGATATCTAGCGAGACGTATAAGGCTGTGGTTAGTAGCGCGCACTGTGCTGGTACTGCTGCAGACCTAGTGCTGGAGGGAGAGCCAGCTACCTACGCACTTTGCCGTCCGCCGGGGCATCATGCATTTAAAGATATCGCTGGTGGATTTTGTTATCTCAATAATTCAGCGATTGCCGCACAACAGTTACGTAGTCGTTATAACCGAGTTGCAATCATTGACGTCGATTTACATCACGGCAATGGCACGCAGGATATTTTTTATGCACGTGATGATGTGTTTACCGCCTCAATTCATGCTGATCCTGTCCGTTTTTACCCGTTTTTCTGGGGCCATGCAAATGAGCGAGGGAAAGATGCAGGCTATGCATACAATCTTAATGTGCCGTTGCCAAGGCAGTCTAATGATGACGTATTTATGGCGGGGCTTGATCATTTGCTTGAAACAGTCGAGATGTTCTCGCCCGAGGCCATTGTGGTGGCACTTGGTCTGGATGCATCGATAGATGATCCCTTTGCTGGCCTGAGTGTAACGTCGAATGGTTTTTATCAAATTGCGCAGCGGATCGCACAATTTGGTAAACCTACCGTGCTGGTGCAGGAAGGTGGTTATCTCAGTGATAGTCTCGGTAAAAACCTCGACTCCTTTTTGCAAGGGTTCGAAAAGAATCATCGATTGGCAACCTGAATCATATTTGGGTCAATGCTATTGAGGTGTAAGTTAACCTATCCGTTAGTGGAGTCTGCGTCAGTACCAGTGTGATTTCGTTGATGGTAAGTTAAGTGACAATGGGAAGTTAAGTCCGTATTTTTCGCAATAAAACAAGAATAATCTTTTTCTTAGGAGTAATTGATATGAAATTTTTAACCAAAACAGGTATTGCAGTAACCGCAGCTACCCTGATTATGATGCTGCCATTTTCGGCTAGCCAAGCACGGGATTTTAGTGAAATTAAAGAAAGTGGCGTGTTAAAGGTATCCAACTCGGGTGCATATCCGCCCTTTAGCTTTGTTGATTTAGCTGGTGAAGTAAAAGGTTTTGACGTCGACGTTGCCAACGCTATTGCCAAAAAAATGGGTTTGAAGGCAGAGATTAAGACGACACCCTGGAATGGCATTATCGCGGCCTTGGTGGCGGGTAAATACGATGCCTGTATTTGCTCAATGAGTGATACCGAAGAACGCAGAAAGGCAGTTGATTTTACTGGTGACTACTATTGGGCTGGCTCCGCTTTGTACACCAAAGAGGATTCTGATATTAAATCATCATCTGACATGAATGGTAAAGTGATGGGGTCAACCCTCGGTGAGACTTCAAATACCTGGGCAGTCAACAGGGTAAAGGATGGCAAGAACTCATGGTCTAACCAGACTTTCCAGGGCTTACCTGACTTATTATTGGCTTTGAATACGGGGCGTGTGGCCGCTATTGCGGTTGATGACGTACCTGTCGCTGTTGCCATGAAGGAAAAAGGCTACAAATTCCGTCGGATTGCTACAGAAGGACTCGAACGGTATCCAGCAGCAATTACTGTTCAGCTTAAACAGCTGGAATTGAAAGCCGCCATTCAAAAAGCCCTCGATGAAATTAAGGCCGATGGTACCTACGCAAGCCTTATGGACAAATGGATTGGTTTCGACATTTCGAAGTAGTATTTTTAAACTACAAAGAGCGGGTGACTAACGGCCGAGGGGCGATCCTGGCCGTTGGTTGTTTTCGTCACATCTTGATGTTCAGTAAAGAGGAACGCAGATGGCGCCTCTTTATTGTCTTGCATCTATTCTCCACGATCCACATCTTGCAAAATAGCATGATACTGTTTGTGCTATCAAAAATAGAGCTTTCATCGAACAGTCGACAGTCGTTATTAACACACAGATCTAAAAAATTAAAACGCGAGGAGGAGATATGGACTTTGCTTTAATGTGGCAGATTACACCCCTACTGCTAGAAGCGGCGTGGGTCACGGTCACCATCTCGGTGCTGGCATTCATTCTGGGTTTGGTCGTAGCGACAACACTGGTCATCATGCGCTCGTCCGCTTTTCGCATCATAAGATGGCCGGCACGGGTTTATATCAGTGTGATTCGAGGCACGCCATTTTTCGTGCAACTACTGATCTTCTATTACGGTGGTTCTGCCTTTGGCATTAATCTGGAAGCCTATACGGCGGGCTTGCTGGCTATTGGCCTGAATGGTGGCGCGTATATGTCAGAGGCCATTCGCGGATCTATTATTGCCGTGGACAAAGGACAAAACGAGGCCTCACGCTCGCTCGGCTTTTCGCGCACGCAAACTATGATTTCCGTTATTTTACCGCAAGCTGCAGGGCTGATGATTCGTTCTTTGGGCGTGCTGAGTGTGATTATAATAAAAGGGTCGTCACTGGTGTCGATCATCTCAGTGGTAGAGCTCACATACCAATCTCAACGAATTATTAGCTCAACCTACAAACCGTTCGAAGTATTCGCCGTCTCGGCTGCCTTCTACCTCATCTTGATTTACGGCGTAATCAGTTTCGTGGATTGGCTCTATAACCGTTACACCCGCTACCTTTTTCACTAACCGGGGGAAACCGTCATGAATTTTGATTTTACTCCTGTTTGGGACAATATACCCACCTTGCTTACGGGCACAGGATATACCTTATTTATCGCCTTATTCGCCGCTATTATCTCTCTCGTGGGTGGGTTGGCGGTGTCACTTACGACACTTTATGGCAATAAAATATTCCGTGATCCGTTACGTTTCTTCATTTGGTTTTTTATGGGTACGCCATTATTGCTGCAGTTGTATTTACTGTATTTTGGCTTGGGGCAGGTGGGTATTTTGATTCCCGCGTTACTGACCGGTATATTAGGTTTAGGCATTCACTATATGGCCTATAACGCCGATATTTTCCGCGCCACCATCCTATCGATAGAAAAAGGTCAAACTGAAGCAGCAAGGTCATTAGGTTTTGGCCGGATGCAAACCCTATGGTTTTTTATCGTGCCTCAAGCGGTTTTTCGAGCGTTGCCGCAATTGGGCAACAATATGATCATCATGTTGAAAGATACATCGGTGCTCTCTGTGATTGGCGTAACCGAGCTGGTGCTAAACGCCCAGTTTGAAATTGCCAACACTTTCCGGCCCTTTGAATTTTATATTTCGGTGGCGGTGATTTACTACGTTCTCAATCTGGTCCTGGAGACCAGCCTGAATCGATTTGAGAAGAAACTTGAGGACAGAAGATGATGGATGTTCAATCAGAAGTTAGCAAAAACACAAACCCGAGCCTAATGTTAGACATTATTAACGTGAAAAAGGCCTTTGGTGATCTCGAAGTGCTTAAAGGCATTGATCTGCAGGTAACTCGTGGTCAAATAGTGTCAATTATCGGCTCATCCGGTTCGGGTAAAAGCACCCTGTTACGCTCGATTAATCACCTCGAAACCATCGACGATGGCGAGATATGGCTTGATGGCGTGCGCGTCAATCAGCCTGACATGAAAGGAATGGAATTCGAGCGGCACATTAATTCGGTACGGCAAAACATGGGCATGGTGTTCCAGCAGTTTAATTTGTTTCCGCATTTATCAACCATGGATAATGTGCGCTTGGCACCAATGAAACTTAAGGGTATGGCAAAACGCGAGGCCACAGACTATTGTATGGAGTTGCTGGCAAAAGTTGGTTTGGAAGACAAAGCAGAGACCTTCCCTGCAAATCTGTCCGGTGGACAAAAACAACGTGTTGCGATAGCGCGTGCTCTGGCAATGAAGCCAAAGGTAATGCTTTTTGATGAGGCGACCTCTGCGCTTGACCCTGAGTTAGTGGATGAGGTGAACCTGGTGATGAAACAGTTGGCAAGTGAGCATATGACGATGTTAATCGTCACCCACGAAATGAGCTTTGCCAGCGAAGTCTCCGATCATGTATTGTTTATGGATCAAGGGGTGGTATGCGAGCAAGGTCCACCCGATCAGATATTCTCCAGCCCTAAGGAAGAGCGTACCAGAGCCTTCTTAAAGAAACATTTGCAACAGAACTAAAACCTAGAAAGGCACTGATAGAGCCATCAGGCACCAATTTTAACTACCACTGGAAAATAAAATGACACTTCAACGATTCGAAACAAATGCTCGCATGAGCCAAATGGTAATACACAACGAGACTATCTATCTCGCTGGCCAGGTCGGTGACCCGTCGGGAGATATTGCTGAACAAACGCGGTCGATGCTCGCCAAAGTTGACCGGCTACTAGCTGAAGCCGGCAGTGATAAAACTAAAATACTGCAGGCCACGATCTGGGTCGCAAGCATGGGCGACTTCGCAAAGATGAACGAAGTTTGGGACAGTTGGGTACCGGAAGGTCAGGCACCTGGAAGGGCTTGCGGAGAAGCAAGGCTCGCAACACCTGAATACAAGGTAGAAATAATAATTATTGCAGCGAAATAAAGAGGTCGCTGTTTTTTGTAGGTTAGGCACGAAGGAAGCCCAACTTATATGCAGATATAACAAACTAGTGCGTCCCAGCAATTGGGCGTGCTTTCGGAATAAGTATACTACCTCAGAATTTCGAGTTGCTCAGCTAACGACGATATAGAGATTTATTGGGCTAAGGCTTGAGTTTATGTTTTCGGACTTGATCCAAAAGGTAGTGTTCATTTTAAGGTCAAGTGGGTTAGAGATAGCGCTGCTATTTCTACGCCGCTTCAGGATATGTGTGTCGGGTTGGAGGGTAAGGCAGTTAACTCGACCTAGGTTATATTAAGTTAACTTGACAGCATTCGGCTAATCACCAATATTTCGCCACAAAAATATTGGTGATTAGCAAGAATGATCAGCTGATCTAATCCAGCCCGACACTTGATACAGCTATTCTTCACATCGCTAGATAATACTGGGTACATAAGGGAGTTATAACTGAGGTCAAACTGCAGGTTAATAGCTGCTTAAACTCCTCAAGCTGGGCGGGATATGGCCAAATTTTCATGTGGTAATATTTTGCCTAACCGTCATATCTGTGACGTCGGATGACAAACCCGAAGGCCCAGCAAATAATTCTATAGAGCTTATAAACTAAATAAATAAATTTTTAGTGGAATTACCCACTTTTAGACGTTTTTGTATCGCAATCTCATCGCACAAAATGAGTTAGTCACAACACTTGTCAACTCGGTTCGATACAGTTAGAATCCTGCCCTCGAAGTGTGTAGAGGTGCTTTGAGGGGTTAGTAAGTGTTAGGTTCTCCCTCATTACCTGAAGGTCGTAGGTTCAAATCCTGCCCCCGCTACCAAACATACTGGCTATTGACTATTTGATGTCAGAAAGCAAGTCTATAGTCAGTTATAAAAGGCCCTTTAAGGGCCTTTTTTATTGGTTTAATTTTAAGGTTTAGCAACGTGAAAGATTTGTCCGAATTGTTCGAACCAGTGGTAGAGGCGATGGGTTATGAATTCGTCGGTGTAGAATTCACTGGTGGTTCTGGTCATGGCACGCTATGTATTTATATCGATCGCGAACAAGGCGTTGATATTGATGACTGCGCTTCGATTAGCCATCAGGTTAGTGCTATTCTGGATGTGGAAGAACCCATTCAGCAAGCGTTCGATTTGCAGGTGTCGTCTCCCGGAATAAATCGACCATTATTTAAGTTAAGTGATTATGATCGTTTTGCGGGAGAGGTCATTAAGATTAAATTGGATGTTGCTCTAGTAGGACGAAAAAATTTCAAAGGCATTTTAAAAGGCGTAGTGCAGTCAAGCTTTGTTCAGGTCGATGTTGACGGTGAAAATTTTGAGTTACCATTTTTAGATATTGGTAAGGCAAATTTGGTAGGTCAATTTTAGGCGATTGGGATTTTAGGTTTGATAGTGAAGGGGGGTCTGCTCTTTATAATTACAGATCATAGATCATAAGATTACAGATTTAGAAAATAGAGATTCAAAGCATTCTATATATTGTGAGAAACGACGATGGAAAATAGAGAAATTCTGTTAGTAGCAGATACAGTTTCAAATGAAAAAGGTGTTGATCGCGAAGTTATTTTCGAAGCGATTGAAGCCGCTTTGGCATCTGCTACTAAAAAGAAGCATGGTCAGGATATTGAAGTCCG
>JBLHID010000111.1:0-9984 GCA_047615545.1 Polaribacter sp. | reverse complement strand
CCTCCCCTACTCGCTGTATACATTTGAACCAGCTCGAATTCTTTATCGGCCGATCCAGCGAAGGTATAACGAAAATAAAAACCATATCCTCTGGAAGTTGATCACAGATGGCTTGAATCGTTTTACTTCCTTGCTGCCCTGGCTTTCCGCTATTGATCATAATCACTCGACATTTCTTTGCCGAGAAAAGTGACAACATACCCGACTCTTCAAGCAGGCTATTCCAATCAAAGCCTGACTCAGTGGTAAGGGTGCAAATATCTTCAAAGTCATTTTGACGAAGGGCTATGCGGGCTTGATCTAACCAGTCACGCACGAGCAGCGGTTCATTACTCGATACCAAATAGAGTGAAGATGGAATTTTGCTGAGGCTTGCCGGTAACATGTTGCTATTTTTTGGCCGAATTAATGACAAAGCGGATGCTATATAAGAACACTCAACTCTTCAACCTAGAAACATCTCCACATGACAGTTTCCAGTAATTAATCGGTAAAGGAGGGGGTAATACGGGTAATACGGGTAATACGATCTATATTATCCAAAATATCGTCACTCCTACCCATCCATGCGTCTGTGACATACGACCACTAAGGATGGCGGAAGTGCTGTTTCTGCATCGTTACGGGGATGTAACTAATTGGAACAATGCGGGAGTAATTGTCGAGGAGCATGCAACGACCCCTTCGTCCTGAACACAAAAAAACCCCCATGCCATCGCTGGCGTGGGGGTTAAAGAGATTACTTGCTTTTGCATTTACCTGCATCCTGCTAGGCATCCTGCCTATGATGTATCTCAACGTCCTAGTTCCCATCTCCTCTGCTCAGTCCTTATGAACATAAACATATTATAGCGATCGGACCGAGAGCGGCTATAGTCCCTAATACATAGGCCACGTAGTCAAATTCGACATAGCACGTAGGTCTTAACCTACATACTATATTTCTCTCAACCCATCTGATGGCTCAATCCTGGCTGCTCGGAAGCCGCCAAGAATTGCAGCTAACACGGCTGTCACCATGGTTAGTCCTAAGGCCCAGAAGAAATGCTCTGATAATAAAAAACATAACGTCTGATCGAGATTCAATCTTGGTGCTAGAAATCGATTGATTAATTGTTCGAATACAAGGTAGATCAAGACGGCAAGTAGCCATCCTAGTAATCCAGTTAGGCAAGATTGCACGATGGGAAACAAAACTATCCGACTACTCTTAAACCCTAACAATCTGAGGATGCTCAAGTCTTTCTTTTTGCGGTCTACATTTGCCCATAGACTAGCCCCTAAAGAAAACGCAACACCAACCGCCCCGACACAGGCAATAATCCAGAAGATCACCGATAGGTTTTGGTCAATTGATTGCACCGTGTGAATCTCTGCCGTATTGGCTTTTACTCGAGTACCTTGCTTTTCGAGATCAATTACCAAACCATCGACATCATAAATTGATTTTGCATAGAGACGAAAAGAGGGGTACTTACGGGCATCAAACACTTCCGTATCACCTAACCAGCCAAGTCCCGGGACGGCGCGCCCATCTTTAAATTGTTCCGTTGCCAAGAGCAGTTCGAGATTAACAAAAGCAATATTACGACTGCTGACAGCAGCATCGGCTATTTCGATAACCGTAAGTGTCAGGTGTACTCGTTCACGTTTACCTCGGAATTGCCTGGCCAAGCTAGCATCGATTGTTTGACCTTTTTTTACCTTTAGTTTTGTGGCCGCTGTTTTGCTTAAAATAATTTCAGAATAGTCGGTCGGAACACTGCTTAGTTCTGTTAACAACGGATCACCCAGTGCTGTTGCCATCATTTCAGTTGAAAGAATATGCCTGGCTGTTTCGCTTTTTAACTGAATAGTGGCGGCCAACGCTCGAGTTTTAGGAATGATAAATTCAACGCCTGGACGTGCTCTAAATTGCTCGATCCACTGTTCATTGTAGTGACCACTGCCGATAGGTCGGATCTCTCGATTGACTGGATTTTCTACTAATCCCGATATCATTGAACTGACGATTCCAAACTTTAGGCCAAACAATATCATCATCGGTGCAAGGACGGACGCGAGTGCAAATACAAAGCAACCCGACATACGCCATTCGTGGCTATAGTCGCGAAAACTCAATCGAAAAATATTATTCAGTTGGCTCATAATGATTGGTGCGAAATCCTGAGCTGGGCTCTAGTCTCGAAAAATTGATTGATAAACACGCCCATCCTCTACCGCACTCGCTTCTTGATGGAGTGTACGTAAATCCATTTTATAGACATGCGCCCAGTCATGGCTTGAGGTAATTAGGGTGATTTTTAGTCCTTTGATTAATTCCATCACTACCGCCATGATCTTACGCGCTGTAATTGGGTCTAACGCAGCTGTCGGCTCGTCGGCAAGTAATATCGATGGTCGATGGGATAGTGCACGCGCAAACGCAGCCCGTTGCCTTTCGCCCGCGGATAACAAACCTGGCAACTTGTCGAGTTGACGCTGAATGCCAAGCACTTTAGAAATTGAGTTAATAGAATCATCGTCCGCCAGCTCCAATAACCGACGCGGTAGTTCGATGTTTTCGCGAACCGTGAGATAAGGCAATAACCCACCTGATTGCAAAACGTAACCAATATTAAGACGACGAACTTGGGACAGCTGATCTCGTTTTTTCCCCTGCCAGAGTAGATCAATATTTTTTGTCTCACCATCGTCCGTTTCGAGACTAAATTGTTCCGCTTTATCGGGATGCAGTATGAGCGCAAGCATATCTAGCAATGTGCTCTTACCACAGCCACTGTGCCCTATCAGCGCTATGTTTTCACCTTTGTGTATTTCAAGACTTGGAACAAGTAACCGAAAACCTGCATTTTCGACCATACGATCCTTCACGACATTTTTCAGGGTATAGATGATTGGCACTTTGAATTAAAACTCGTTAGGTATTGTTTCTCTATATGAGAATTTATATGGGATTCTGAAAACGACATTTATTACATCATTGTCATTGAGACTGCCTTATCGAGATAATCTCATGAAACCAAGGGCCGATTACCAAAAAAATTAGCCTATCAGGGTAAAAGATCTAGTGAAACTGGAAAAACGGAATTGCCATTAACCGACCCTCCTCCTGGTGTCACCCAAAGATCGGTATGGTCATGCAAAGCCTGATAGTAAGTGATTTTACTTTCCAACCGATGCATAAACTCTATTTGTACCTTAGCTGACCACTCTTCCCAGCTTTCTAGAGTCAGGTTCATTACTTCGCCGGTGTAGGGTAAATCTTCGATATATTCACGCATATAACCCATTTCAGCCAGATTGGCACCTGAGCCAGAGGTGCTGCCAGCAACGGCTGATGGGTCGAGGCTAACTGTCGCTGCCAGACTTTTCAGGTCTTCTATAAAACTTTTAGGGCTAAGCACACCTTCTTCCGCTAGCTCTAGAACTTGCTGCATGACACTTTTCAAATCACTTAATTGATCTCGAGTGAGGAGCACGCGCACATCAACGGTAGAGCGCTCGGGATTTTCAAAATCCTTGTCAACCATCCAGGCATTGAATACTGTTGGTAATGGTTCGCCTGATTTTCTTTGTAAATAACGCATGCGTAAGGCATTACCTAGTTTGGCGACCCGGGTTTGCAATTGAGATAACTGGGATTGTGTGCCGTCTCCATTCGTTTCGGTTTCTTCAGGTAATGGAATAAGTGGCACGCCATTGGTCGTGGCGAGCACTTGTTGGGTTATTTGATTGGCTAGCACCTCTAATACGGTGCCGAATTCATTCACTTCTGCAAGTCGAACACCATAGTAAAAATCACCGATGCCGGGGTAATACGATAGTTCCTTATAAAGACTTTCTGTCTTTTCGTGGTTTGCCGCCGATGATTGAGCCCGCAAGTGTAAAACCCAGATCGAAACACCTTTGTCATAGGCCAGTTGCCTTAAAGCTTGTGCGCTGAGACGAGTGGAACCCAGTGAATCGTGGCTTTCGCGCGGCCCGGCATCGGTAATCAAGACCACGTAACGGCCGTCGAACTTGTTCCAATCTGTGTCTTCGATGGCCGACTTTATTCCTGCGTAGGCGTCTTCGCGAAAATCTCGGCTAGACACATTTGACGGACTTAGCTCATTCACGTGGTTGAAGAATTGTTTGACGTCGGTGCCTTGCTTGAGACTGACATAAGGTCGAACCAGATATTCCAATTCGGGCACCTGATCGATGTTATCGCGATAGGCTGTCAAGCCGAAGCTCACTTGATTGTTTAACCCCTGTTTCTCTATCGCTGAGTAAACTTTGGCAACAGCCTCACGGGTACGATCGATGTAAGGCCCCATCGACGCCGTAGAATCAATCACAAAATGAATACCACTACGGTAATTGCGAGGCTTCTGACTGGCAGTTATCTTGTCCGATCGACTCGGCTCATTTTGCAGCGGTACACTAGCTATCTCTAATAAACGAGCCTGCTCATTGCCTAAGTAAACATCTTCATGTTGTTTGATTGGTACTAGATAAAAATCTTGCCTAATGTCGATATGCGCTTCTGGTTGAATGGCAATCACGGGAAAGTCAGCACCGACATCACCCTTCACTGCTGATTCATAGAGCGCCTGATAGGCTTCTTTATCGTAGTCTTCGACCAGTGTCTGTAGATCTTGTTTGCTATCGAACAGCATCACCCGCTGAGTATCCTGAGGGTCTTTAAATGATACCGTGAGTGCCTGATTCCAGATTATGGCTTGCGCCTGCTTCACCCAGCCAGCGGTATTACCAAAGTTGCCATGGCCTACCTTGATCCAATCCTGCTTTTTCTGATAAACGTAAAGAACGCTAAATGGCAGGATTTCACTAGATGAGGCCGATTGTTCTGGTGACTCGTACAGTCGTGCATCAGGCGTACTCAGCACTCGTTGATACAGAGTTTTCTTGCCTTCCATTAGTAATGGCGTTTCGACAGCCAATGCTATATTGGTATGAAAAACAAACACCCCGACGAGCAAGACTTTGATTAACTTTTCCATGAAATCGCCTTTATGTCAGATGGCTACTATTCTAAGTGCAACAGTAATTGGCGGGCATACGGATTACCAAATGCAGCCTCACCCAATGCCCACTCTTGAAGAGTTTGCAAACTATCAATTGCTGGTTGATGGCCGGTCAAGGCCGCTTTTTGATACCACTTATAAGACTGAATAGCATCTGCTTGATCAAGCAAGCTATTGTCTGCTCGAAACTGGGTTGGGTCAGACATTAGTGCCATTTGCATGATTGACTCGAGGTGACCTTCTCTAGCATTAAAAAAATAGAGCAAGTGTGCGTCCGCCAAACTGCCGTCTTCCTGGTAGGTTTTTGCTTTACTGAAAATTTCAGCCGAGGGATATGGTCTCCCCGTCTTGCGGGTGGCTTCTATTATTTTTCGCGCTCCCATGCCAGGTGGAGCGAGTATACTACGATCAATGGTGCCATTATTTTTAAATGAAGTCGACGTTTGCCCTTGTCCAGCGACTTGTTGATCTACAGCCACCTCTGAACCGAGCATGTCAGAGCTATAACTTCCAGAATCAAGCCTGATGGAACTGTTTCTGTCAGAACCAAAAAAGATAAATAATATTAACCCGACAACGGCCAATCCGGTCCAAAATAATGGGTTACGCTGCGGTGCTGTCAAGATGGGTTCGCTCAGGGTAGACATTCGTGTTTTTATGTTTGCTGCCCAATTGATAGGGCAATGGACCTTAAGGTCTATGGATTTGCTCGCGTGAATTATAAACCTTTGTGATGACAGGGTAAATACTTGTCGAAGTCAACGTTCCCAAGGTTATTTTACAATCTCTCAAGCTCAAAGATTAACTGACTAAATAGTATTTTCTCAAGTGTTCTTTCGGCGATTTCTTTTTCTGACTCGACCCCCAGCAAATTATTGCTATCTTGCTCAATATTGATCTGCCGTTCGATCATTTTTATCTGCAATGGCATGATGTTCTCAGTATTTTTCACACTATAACTGAGTCGTTTAGAAATTTGTACAATGGCCTTGCCTGTGCCCGCGATATCGGCAAGGTTACGCTCCGGCAAACTGGTTATTTCGACCTTAAGTTGCAGCGGATCATTCGCGTCAGTGTCCTGCAACTTCACACCCGCCTTGACTAACATATCGCTCAACTGCTTGACTTGATCGGCATTCAGGGCGTTATCGATCAATTGTAATTGAGTCAACGCTGCGGGTAAGTTCGATACACCGCGTAACTGAAATCCGCAGCTAGACATTAAGCTGGCTAAGGTGAGCACGGCAATTAATAGGAATAATTTCATGCCAAAATTTCAGGGATTAGTTTAGTCATATCACTATGTTGACTAGCTTATTTGGTACGACTATCACTTTACGGATTGCTTGATCACCAATGAATTTTTTAACTTGCTCATTGGCGACGGCCATCGCTTCGCAACTGGCTTTATCGGTGTCAACATTGACTTGAATTTTAGCGCGAAGCTTACCATTTATCTGAATCACCATTTCGATACTGTCCTGCACCAGCGCATTCTCATCCACCAGCGGCCAAGGAGCATCGAGAATGACGCTCTCATGCCCTAGCTCTTGCCATAGTTGATGACATAGGTGTGGGATAATAGGAGCCAGCATGGGCACCATATTATCGAAAACTTCCTGCCTAATGGCATGACCTATTGACGAGTCATCGTTAAATTTAACAACCGTATTAAGGAGTTCCATGTTCGCTGCTATTGCGGTATTGAATGTCAATCGACGACCATAGTCATCGCTAACTTTTTTGATCGTTTCGTGTAGCTTATAACGCATGGCTTTCTGCACTTCGTTCAACTCGGCGCTCTCGGCGTGAGTCGGTTTTACTTTTTGTTCAGTGTGCTCATAAATAGCAGCCCACAGACGCTTTAGGAATCGATGCGCACCTTCCACCCCCGCATCTGCCCATTCTAACGATTGCTCTGGTGGTGCTGCGAACATGATAAACAGGCGCACTGTGTCAGCGCCAAACCGATCGATCAATGCTTGGGGATCAACCGTATTACCTTTCGACTTGGACATTTTACTGCCATCTTTCAACACCATGCCTTGTGTTAGTAGTCGCTTGAACGGCTCATCTGAGTTGATCAATCCTTCGTCGCGCATCAGCTTATGATAAAAACGGGCGTATAACAAATGCAAGATAGCGTGTTCAATGCCACCGATATAATAGTCAACGGGCGCCCAATAATCGGCACGTGAGTCGAGCATAGTTTGATCCTGACTAGGACAAGCATAACGGCTGTAATACCAAGACGACTCCATAAAGGTATCGAAAGTATCGGTTTCGCGCTCGGCTGGTTTTGCGCAGCTCGGGCAAGTTGTTTTCTTGAAGGAGTCCATTGACTTGATCGGTGAGCTAATACCCTGGAATTCGATATCTTCCGGCAACACGACTGGTAGATCTTTTTCTGGTACTGGCACGGCGCCACAATCATTGCAGTTAATAATCGGAATTGGGGTACCCCAATAACGTTGGCGTGAGACGCCCCAATCTCGTAAACGAAAGTTGACCTGACGTTTTCCTTTATTTAGCTGTTCAAGTTGGTCAGCGATCTTTTCAAACGCTTTTTTGAAATCAAGACCGTCTAGTTCGCCCGAATTGCAGCAAACGCCGTCTTTGGTTACAAATGATTCATGCTCAAGATCCACTTCACCATCATCGGTTGGCGCTATCACCTGTTTGATTTTAATATTATATTTTCGAGCAAATTCCCAGTCGCGCTGATCGTGCGCGGGAACAGACATGATCGCACCGGTGCCATAACCCATGAGTACAAAGTTTGCGATCCATACCGGCATAGGCTCACCATTGACTGGATTGAGCGCATTGATACCAAGAGCAATACCGCGCTTTTCCATTTTTTCGAGTGCTGCTTCCGCCGTATTGGTTGTTTTGCAATCAATCACAAACTTAGCTATATCAGGGTTTGTCTCAGCAGCTTTTAATGCGAGCGGGTGCTCCGCTGCAATGGCCATAAATGTCGCGCCGTACAAGGTATCGGGGCGCGTGGTGTAAACGCTTAGTGCATCGTGACCTGGCACCTCAAATTCTATCTCCATACCTTCCGATCGGCCAATCCAGTTGCGCTGCATGGTCTTGACTTGTTCTGGCCATTCAACGGTATCTAGGTCATCCAAAAGCTGGTCTGCGTAATCGGTTATTTTTAAGAACCATTGAGATAGTTCTCGTCGTTCTACCGGTGTATCACAACGCCAGCAGCAGCCGTCGACGACCTGCTCATTGGCGAGTACGGTTTGGTCGTGCGGACACCAATTGACCGGTGCAGTTTTTTTGTAAGCAATGCCTTTTTCCATTAATCGCGTGAAAAACCATTGCTCCCAACGGTAATACTCTGGCTTGCAGGTGGCTAACTCACGGCTCCAGTCGTAACCGAATCCGAGTAGTTTTAACTGACTACGCATGTAGTCGATATTTTCGTAGGTCCACTTCGCGGGCGGCACATTATTTTTGATCGCTGCGTTTTCTGCGGGTAGTCCAAACGCATCCCAACCCATGGGTTGCATTACATTTTTTCCCAACATGCGCTGATAACGAGAGATTACGTCACCGATAGTATAGTTTCGAACATGCCCCATGTGCAGTTTTCCACTTGGGTAGGGAAACATCGACAGACAGTAATAGCTTTCTTTGCTGGGGTCTTCGTGTACTTCGAATTGATTTTCGTCAGACCAGAATTTTTGAGCCTGGGCTTCGAGTAGATTTGGGTCGTATTGCTGGTCCATAAACGGTCTTTTCGTTGAGTGCTTTTAAACTATTTTCTTTAGGCTGCCCTTTAAATAGGCGACAGATGGAGATGATGGCAGGATACCTGACTGTATCGTTAACTGAAACCTATATGGCGGTTTTTTCGCGGCGCATCTTAAACCAACCGATCGACAGAATAATCAAAATTAAACCCGCAATCCAATGCTGTGCCTTAGCAAAGTAATAGAAGGGTGTGATGCCAGTCCGCCCATTCATTGTTTGTGTTATTGATAACGTTTTGAATTGCTCAGTCTGCTGAATAATTCGGCCCTTGAAGTCGATAAATGCACTAACACCTGTATTGGTTGATCGCACCATCGCCCTGCCGGTTTCGAGCGATCTCATTTGCGCCATCTGTAAATGCTGATGCGGCGCCAGTGAGTCACCAAACCAGGCATCATTACTGGCATTCACCAATAAGTTAGCCTGCGGGATCGACAACATAATGTCGCGACTAAAGGCATCTTCAAAGCAAATGGAAACACCTAGAAACAAGCCTTTCACCTTCATTAATGGCTGCTCGTCTGGACCTGGCTGGAGATCAGAATATGGAATGTTGATTAAATGACTCATCAGGTCCAATAGCCAGCGCAATGGATAGTATTCACCAAACAAAACCAGGTGCCTCTTGTGATAGACAGCTTCACTTTCATCCAAGTTGCCTCCGAGCATCATCATGCTATTGTGATATTTTCGGTTGGCTTTATCCGAAACAAGCAATCCTGTGAGAATATAACTTCCTTTCCCTGAGGCCACTTTTGACAGGGAATCTAAGATAGTATCCCTGATATCCTCTGACAGGCCTGGCAGAGCAGTCTCGGGCCAGACTATTAGATCACTGCTCCAGTATTTTTCGGTTTCACGCCAATAGGTATTGAAAATATTTTGCCTTTGGTCGTATTGCCATTTCATTTCCTGAGGTATGTTGCCTTGTACTATAGTGACGTCGAGTGATTTTGACTGCTGCTCGGTCCACTCGATTTGCTGCAAACCAGAACCCAACCCAAACGTGACTAATATAATAAAAGTGAAACGATACGCGTTGTATTGAATCACCTGGATCAAAGCAACCGCAACCAGCAAACCTATGGCGCTCAGCCCATAAACGCCGATTAACGGAGCGAATCCTGCCAGTGGGGATTCGCCCAACGCATAGCCCAGACTTAACCATGGCATGCCAGTCAAA
>JBLHID010000110.1:0-10145 GCA_047615545.1 Polaribacter sp. | reverse complement strand
CGGCCTTCATGCAACATCGCTGCATTGATATCAGCAAGGCAAACGCGCCCTTTTTCACCCACTATGGCCGCTTGTTTCAGCGCCAGATCGCCTGTGCCACCTGCCAGATCAAGCACGTGGTGTCCAGGGCGTAAGCCGCAAAGATCGAGGGTGAATTTCTTCCATAACCGATGCGCGCCCATGGACAGCACATCATTCATTAAGTCGTATTTGCTGGCGACCGAATCAAAAACAGACGCAACGCGCTGCTGTTTTTCGTTGGTTGGAACCTGGTCAAAGCCAAAGTGGGTGGTGGATTCTTTTTGCACGGTATCCGTCGTCGATGTAAATCGTCAATTAACAATAGGCGAACGATAGCAGAAGTGGACTATGTGGTCAGCAATCGTGAGGGCCTTCCTGGTATTTAGTTCAGATAAGTCAACTTAAGGCCGGCTGAATTCAGATCAACTCAGTCCATATTTAAGATAGGCGATTAGATTTTTTGCCCAGCGTTAATTCTGTGCTTAAGCCCTTGAACAACTTCATCAACCCCCTGAGTCTTTATTTCCAGACATAAACCTAGCAACTGACCTAGCTCACCTTCCGGGAAGCCCTTATTGGCAAACCAGATGAGGTATGCCTCAGGTAGATCAATTAGCGTTTTACCCGCGTATTTGCCGAAGGGCATCGGCATAGACGCGAGCTTTATCAGGTGTTTTTGTTCCAGCATAGTGACAGCTGGTTATGACAGCGACGGGTGTTTGTGTCCGGCTTCCTTTAAACGGTCGAGGTATCTCTGCCATTTGGTGTCGTAGTTTTGACCTAGCTCATAAAGATAGGTCCAGCTGAAAAGTCCCGTGTCGTGGCCATCGTCGAAATAGATTTTTATGGCGTAGTGACCCACTGGTTCGAGCTTGTCGATTTTGACGTCATGTTTGTTTAGTTGCAGGGTTTCCTGCCCTGGGCCATGCCCTGTTACTTCGGCTGACGGTGAGTGAACCCGCAGGAACTCTGTCGTAAGTTTGAAGTTTAAGCCATCTTCAAAGCCAAGCTCTAGGACTTGGGAGATGTTATGGAAATTAATTTCGGTTGGTTTCAAGGGTAACTCCTACAGTATATATTGACTTAAGTCTTCTTCGAGTGAGAGTTCGCCTAAATGTTCATTGACATAATCAGCATCGATTTTAATGGTTTGATTGGGCATGTCCGATGCGTCGAAGCTGACTGTCTCGAGCAAACGTTCCATGACAGTGTGCAGTCTTCTAGCGCCAATATTTTCCTGCTTTTCGTTTACCCGCCAGGCGATTTCGGCAATACGATCCAGGCTACCTTCGACAAAATCTAAGGTAACTCCTTCAGTCTCCATCAGCGCCATATATTGTTCGGTGAGTGATGCGTCTGGCTCACGCAGGATGCGTACGAAGTCTTCCACAGTCAATGCCGATAACTCGACCCGAATGGGTAAGCGACCCTGTAATTCAGGGATTAAATCGCTAGGTTTTGAGACATGGAAGGCACCCGATGCGATAAAAAGAATGTGATCGGTTTTGATGGTGCCTGCTTTAGTGACAACAGTACAACCCTCGACTAGCGGTAATAAATCGCGCTGTACGCCTTCACGAGAGACGTCACCACCACCGGCCGATTCCTGACGTTTAGCAACCTTGTCGATTTCGTCAATAAAGACAATGCCATTTTGTTCGGCATTTTCGAGCGCGGTGAGCTTTAGCTCATCCTCGTTGATCATCTTTGCGGCTTCCTCATCGGTGATCAGTTTCAAGGCTTCTTCGACGCGTAGTTTACGAGTTTTGGTCTTCTGACTGCCCATGTTTTGGAAAAGGCCTTGTAGTTGATTGGTCATGTCTTCCATGCCCGGCGGGGCCATGATCTCTACGCCAACGGGTTGCATCTGTAGATCGATTTCAATTTCTTTATCGTTGAGTTTGCCTTCACGTAACATTTTACGAAATTTTTGACGCGTATTACTGGCGGTTGTGTTGGCTGCTTCCTGATCAAAATCGGCGGGACGGGGTAGCAGTGCATCAAGCACTTTTTCTTCGGCAGCATCTTCAGCGAGGTGGCGCACTCGATCGACTTCTGCCTCGCGTGTTTGATTGATCGACACTTCTACCAGGTCACGAATAATAGATTCAACATCACGCCCGACATAACCAACTTCGGTGAATTTCGTTGCTTCTACTTTTATGAATGGGGCATTTGCAAGACGAGCGAGTCGACGAGCAATCTCGGTTTTACCAACACCGGTCGGGCCCATCATTAAAATGTTTTTGGGCGTAATTTCGTTGCGTAGCGTTTCACTGACCTGCTGTCGACGCCAGCGATTTCGTAGCGCAATTGATACGGCTCTTTTCGCGTTGTCCTGGCCGATAATGTGCTTATCTAGTTCCTGTGTGATTTCACGCGGGGTCATTGGAGACTGAGTTAATAAGTTGCTGTCCACGCTTAGGCCTCGTTGTAGTCTAGCTCTTCGAAGCTATGGTTTTGGTTGGTATAAATACAAATATCACCCGCAATTTGTAAGCCTTTGCTAACAATGTCATGGGCGCTGAGTTCGGTGGTGTCGAGCATGGCTCGCGCCGCTGCTTGTGCGAAAGAGCCGCCAGAGCCAATGGCCATCAGGCTGTCTTCGGGTTCGATGACATCGCCATTGCCAGAAATGATCAACGAGGCTTCGTGGTTTGCGACACATAATAAAGCTTCGAGGCGGCGCAGCGTTCTACTGGATCGCCATTCTTTCGCTAGCTCAACCGCTGAGCGCACCATTTGACCACCATGCTTCTCGAGCTTACCTTCGAATAATTCGAATAGTAAAAAGGCGTCGGCAGTACCACCGGCAAAGCCAGCGATTACCTGATCTTTATAAAGGCGGCGGACTTTTTTAGCGTTACCTTTCATGACGGTGTTGCCCATGCTGACTTGGCCATCACCACCGATGACGACACGATTGCCTCGCCTTACTGAGAGTATGGTCGTACCTCTGTATTGTTCCAAAATTATACCTCTAGATGTCGTCGGCGACAGGGTGAAAGTTTAACCTAGATTCCTTCGTTGGATCACGAAAGTCTGTGCAATGTCTTGCACACCTTTTTCGCGCTCAACTGAGGGTTTTAGGTTTCATAATATGATATTGGGTGGGATTCAAGAAAATCAACGATTGGTGAGTGGTTATTTCATACAGGCACTTGAGCGGTATAGTCGCCGCTGGATCTAATAGTAGGGCTAAAACCTGAATCGAATCAAATAACGCTGAGTTATTTGATCCGACTCAGGTTGCTTTAATGTACCAGTACCTGACTGAGGAATTTTTTGGTTCGATCCGATTGTGGGTTTTCGAAGAATGCTACTGGCTCGTTCGACTCAACAATTCTGCCTTCATCCATAAATATCACGCGATCTGCCACTTGTTTGGCGAAGCCCATTTCGTGGGTAACCACTATCATAGTCATACCACTTTGGGCTAGATCGGTCATAGTGTCGAGCACCTCGGCTACCATTTCTGGGTCGAGCGCTGAGGTAGGCTCGTCGAATAGCATAACTTTTGGGTTCATGCATAAGCTGCGAGCAATTGCGACGCGCTGCTGTTGCCCACCAGATAGTTGCGCTGGATATTTATCTGCCTGCTCCGGAATATTAACGCGAGTTAAATATTTCATGGCTGTTTCGTGGGCTTCTGATGCTGATACTTTGTTAACCCACATTGGGCCCGCGGTGCAGTTTTCTAAAATCGTCATGTGCGGGAATAGGTTGAAATGCTGAAATACCATGCCGACTTCGGATCGAACCTTATCGATATCTTTCATGTGTTGATGCAGTTCGACTCCATTCACATTTACCGAGCCTGACTGGTGTGCTTCAAGGCGGTTCAGGCATCTGATGAGGGTCGACTTGCCAGATCCGGAAGGCCCACAGATAACGATGCGTTCGCCGACGTTAACATCGAGATCAATGTCAGTTAGGGCATGAAAATCGCCATAATACTTATTCATTTCCTTGATGGAAATAATCGGTCCTTGTGCGTTCTGCGTTGTTTCAGGCATGGCTTATCTCGACTGTCGTTTTTGGTATTTGCGTTCGATACGTGACTGAATAAGTTCTAATACCATCGTCATCATCCAGTAGAGCATGGCTGCGGTGATGAGCATTTCCATGTGGTTGAAGGTTTTATTGCCCAGCGTTCTAGCGAGAAACATGAGCTCCCAAACACCAATGACGGATACCAATGAGCTGTCTTTGAGCATCGCAATAAATTGATTGCCGGTCGGCGGAATAATTAATGGGATAGACTGAGGTAGAATTATTTTGCGCATGGTCAGACCAAACTTGAAACCCAGTGCGCGTGAACCTTCCCACTGCCCAGCGTCAATACTCATGATGCCAGCGCGGAAAATTTCTGTCATATAAGCACCGTAACAAAGCGACAATGCAATGATGCCAGCCGGTACTGCGTCAATGACATAGCCAATTTGAGGAAGGCCTAGATAAATGAGGTAGACCTGCATCAATAGCGGCAATCCTCGAAAAAATGAAGTGTAAAAACTGGCAATAGCATAAGCAAAGCCATTGGATGACATTTTTGCAATTGCGCCTATGATCGCAATGAAAGAGGCGATTACTATCGATATAGCGGAAACATACAAGGTGGTAAAAATACCCTGTGTGACCATGAACCAGATTTTACTTCGAATAAATACGAAACTGAGATCAAAGCTGTAAAAGAATGACAGAAAGAGAATTAATAGCTCGATCCAGACGACGATAACTTGAAGACGAAAATGAGGGATGAAACTGATTGCTAGCAGGTTTAAAACCAATATTGCCGACAACATAAATGAAGTAACAAAACGGCCATAGACGCCACTTTGTTCGGGATCACCAATGGCTGGTTCTAGTAGGCGTCCGATTATAGATTGGGATGGATCGAATATAAAAAAACAAACTAAAAAGATAGCGAAAAGGAAGGCTATGAATTTGGGCTTTCTGAGTAGTACGTCGTCAGTTACTGTGTCCTGAATCAAAATTCGTCCCTACCTTAAAATAGTTTTAGTGACTATTCAGATCGCCTCAAAAATACCCGGGCATTACTGATACGTAATGCTGTGTTGCCTAATACAGTAAGGCCCGGGCATAGAGATAATCCGAACAGGTAGATTTTGTCCGTTATTTAAGTGTTGCGTAGTCTACGCCATACCATTTTTTTGATAACTTGCTCAGTACGCCATCTTTGCGCATTGCTGCAACGATACTAGCCACTTTAGAGTTAAGCTCACTGTCGCCTAGGTCGATTGTTACTGCTAATGGCTCGTAGAAAATTGGATCACCGATGACTTTAATTGGGTAGCCGTTTTCTATCGCTTCCAGAAAAACAGGTAAGCTGCTGACTACGCCATCAAGGCGAACGCCATCACCAAGACGTAGATCATCTAGTGCGATAACTGAAGTTTCGTATGATTTGATAGTGGGGTTATCAATTTTAAAATCAAACTTAGGCGCGCCTTCTGCATCGATTGTTAGTGCTTGCTGTAGATAAAGTTCGAAAGTAGTACCTGTGCCTGTACCTACTTTTTTCCCGTTAAGGCCAGAGATTTTAGAGATGTCAGAGCTCTTATGCACTGCAACAGCAGCTGGTGTGTAGTAGTAGATAGCTGGGAAGGCTAAAATTTCTGCACGTTGTTTGGTAGGTGTCATTGAACCGACATGCATGTCCCAACGGCCATTCCAGTTACCAGCAGTAATGATGTCCCAGCTTGGCGTAATGAATTCGACTTCAGCGCCAAGACGTTTAGCAATTTCACGCGCTACGTCTACGTCAAAACCATCCATTTCATTCTCGTCATTAATAAATGACTGTGGTGGCCAATTGGCATCAGTCGCTATTTTGATTGTTTTACTAGACGTGATTTTGTCAAGCACGTCACCAGCATTTGCGCTACCGACGGATAGCAAGCCGACTAGCACTGCACCCAGTACAGGTTTTAATAGTTTCATTTTGGAGTTTTCCTCAAGTTTTTTAGTTTTAGATGTTCATTTATATATTGATCAATCAAACGTTCAATCGGCTAGCGAGAAGATCTGTGCTGCCTTTTGTCTTGATCGACTATACAATACCGAGGAAAATTTACAACAGTTTGACTCGGGCTTGTCGTAGCGAGCATTTAGAGGCAGAGTTATCTTATCCATTTTTTCATTCGATCACATTACAATTGATATGACTAATAGCCCCGTTAACTTTGATTTACTGGTAGACCGTAGTAATAGCGACAGTTATAAATGGTCACTTTACAACGATGTTGATGTTTTACCCCTGTGGGTAGCCGATACCGACTTTATGGTAGCGCCAGAAATTACCGAAGCGCTCCAGCAACGAGTGTCGCATGGTATTTTTGGGTATACCAATATTCCCAATCGGTTGAATCAATTAATTGTCGAGAGAATGCAGCGCCTCTATGATTGGTCGATAGACCCAAGCTGGTTGGTGTGGATGCCCGGCGTTGTGAGTAGTATGCATGTTGCCTGTCGTAGTCTTTGTGATGCAACCGATAGTGTCTTAACACCCGCCGTTGTCTATCCACATTTTCACTCCGCACCGAGCTTAAGTGGGCGTGACAGCCAATTGATGGCGATGACTCGTAGCAACCGACGCTGGGTGATTGATCAGCAAAAACTGGCGCTACAAATTGATCAGAGTAGCAAGCTGATGTTGTTCTGTAATCCGCATAACCCAGGTGGTGCGGTGTATACGCGTAGCGAATTGTCAGCGTTGGCCGACATAGTGGTTTCGAATGACTTGGTGATTTGCTCGGATGAAATCCATTGTGACTTAGTACTCGAAGCGGGGATGACGCATACCCCGATTGCCTCTCTTAACAAAGAAATAGAAAAACGTAGCATCACGTTAATGGCACCGAGTAAGACTTTCAATATCGCTGGGCTGTGTTGCTCCTTCGCGATCATTCCCGATGACACTATAAGACGCAGGTTTAAAAAGGGACGTTTCGGCATTGCACCGCATATCAGTTTGCTGGGTACGACAGCCGCGCTGGCCGCTTATGAATATGGTGATGATTGGAATAAGCAACAGGTTGCGTATTTGCGCGCCAATAGAGATTATCTGGTGACCGAAATAAATCAAATACGTGGCTTAAAGCTCGACCCGATAGAAGCGACTTATCTGGCGTGGATCGACGTCACCGAGTTAGGATTGGCTGACCCTAAAGTGTTCTTCGAAAAAGCTGGCGTTGGTTTATTAGCCGGCAGTGGTTTCGGAGACAATAATTACCTGCGGCTCAATTTTGGGTGCCCACGGTCATTGCTTGAAGAAGCCGTAAAGAGAATTCAACAAGCGTTGATTGATCATAAATAAAGAAGTTAAAGTAACGGAGAAACATTATGTTTAGCAAAGCATTAGTGCGGCAGCCTGGCAAAAGTCTGGTTGATGGCATCACGACATCAGAATTGGGTGCGCCTGATTACGAATTGGCAATGAAGCAACATGATCGGTATATCGATGCCCTCAAACTGTGTGGCCTAGAAGTGACGGTGATGCCAGCCGACGAAGATTACCCTGATGGTCTCTTTATAGAGGATGTGGCACTTGTCATGCCTGGTTGTGCGGTATCGACTCGACCGGGTGCATCTGCACGTCGTGGTGAGGTGGACAAGGTGGCGAGTGAGCTGGGTGCTTTTTACGATAAAGTCGAAGCAATCGATGCGCCAGGCACACTGGATGCTGGCGATATCATGATGGTTGGGAAACATTTTTATATTGGCCTGTCTGAGCGCAGTAATCAGGCGGGTGCCGCGCAGTTGATCGAAATACTAAAGGCGCATGGTTATAGTGGGTCGATGGTCGCGTTTAGTGAGGCATTACATTTGAAATCATCAGTCTCTTATCTCGAAGACAATCGTTTAGTCATTACCGGTGAGTTGTGTGCCAAACCAGAGTTTGCCGAGTTTGATCAGATTGAAATTGATGCTGACGAAGCCTATGCCGCCAATTGTGTCTGGATAAACAATCGAGTGCTGGTTGCGTCAGGTTATCCAAAAACCAGTAAAGCAATTGCTGACTTGGGTTATCAGGTGATTGAACTGGATGTGTCCGAACTTCGTAAGCTAGATGGTGGTTTGAGTTGCCTGTCGCTTCGTTTTTAAATAAGGCGAGATGTGAAAGGTATGCAAATAAGACGTATTAAGTCACTCACTGGTGATGTTGATTCATTGTTACAGCAATCGCGCGATTACCAAAACGAGCTCTATCCACCGGAGAGCGTGCATCAGGATGATACGAGCAGTTTGCTTTCTGAGCATGTGTATTTCGTTGGGGCCTATCAAAATGGGAATCAAGATGACATTCAAATTAGAGACGAAGATCAGCAGCTATTGGGTATTGGTGCGGTAAAGTTCGTCGAGGCAATACCGGCGTATGGTGAAATTAAAAACTTGTTTGTTCCACCTGAGCACCGAGGGAAGGGGGCGGCGAAGGTAATAATGTCAGCCCTAGAAGCTCGACTGCAAGACCAAGGTGCCTATCTTTGTCGCCTTGAAACAGGCCCAAGTCAGCTAGAATCAATCGGGTTATATCATCGGCTGGGTTATCATCAATGCGCCTTATATGGTGATTACCAGCCTGACCCGCTGAGCCTGTTCATGGAAAAAGTATTAACCGATTAAAAAGGACTAAGTGGGAGAGTTGTCAGGCTAATAACAGAGGCGTGCATATTTATAGATGCCCTGATGCCATCCTTAAAAGGCCAGAAACGAGGTGCTGAATGCCGGGTTTTTGTGCTTTACCGTCCAAAATAGGTCGAAATCACCTTTCGATTGGTCGTTCTTGACCAGAGTTGATGTATTCAATGTCAGATAGTCTTAGCTTATGGAGTCTCAAGATGATTGGCATTTTGGGGAGAAGTAAGGACAACTTTTTAATAATTTATTAGGTGAACTAAATTGGCTATACCATCGCACGTTAAATATCTCATCGTAGGCGCCGGAATTCACGGGCTCAGCACGGCCTATCATCTTGCACTACAACTGAAATCTGAAGGCAAAGGCGATGGACGCGATATCCTCATCGTAGACAAAAGCGGCGTAGCCGCTGGCGCATCAGGCATAGCCTGTGGCGTTGTCCGAAACAACTACTTCCAACCAGCCATGCGCGAATTAATGGCGCACAGTGTTGGTGTTTGGGAAACTGACCCAGAAGCTTATAGCTACCATTCTGTTGGCTACATGCAGATCAGTCCGGAAAGTATGCACGAAGATGTTGCCACTATAGCGCAGCAGCAAAAAGACATTGGTTATGAGTCGACCTTCATCGAAGGTGAGAAAGAATCGTCTGACTATATGAAAGGTTTGTTCCATGACTGGCAAGCGACAGGCATAACCTCGGTACTACATGAAAAGCGTGGTGGTTATGCGAATAACACCAAAGCTTTGTACGCACTGGCAACCAAAGCCGAAAACGAAGGTGTTAGAATTCTATCGGGTTGCACGGTCACAGGCTTCAAAAGTGACTCAGCTGGTGGTGCTATTAAGGCAGTCGAAACCGATAAAGGTGAGATTGGTTGCGACATGGTTGTCATTGGCGCAGGTCCTTGGGCAAAAACTATGTGGGATATGCTTGAGCTACCGAAGAACGTTAATATCAAAGCGGCAGATGGACAAATTCATACCGATATTCCAATGTGGATTTACTGGTCGCTACAAGAAGGTACGTTGGGTGTTGATCCCGATTTGCAAAAAACAAATGATGGAGAATTTCCACCCGTTATCCACGTCGATAGCAACGAGCCTTTGTACTCAAACCATGACGGCTCGCTACTGACAGACAAAATGTGGGGCATCTATTACAAGCCTGATTTCCATTTTGGTGGTATCCAGGGCGGCGCAGCACCTTATCCAATCGAGACTGATCCAGATAAAGTAGCGGTTGATCCCTATGGCGTTGACTCTCCTGACTTCATCGTCGGTGAAGACTTTGCTCACATGTGGACTTCGGCCTTAGCGCATTGTCAAAAACGCTTCGAAGGTAAGTTTGATTTTTACAAAGATGAAGCCTCTGGCGGCATCGGATCATTCACACCTGACAGCTTTCCGGTATTCGACGTATTCCGTGAGAACTGCTACATGATCGCAGACTCGAACCACGG
>JBLHID010000109.1:0-10176 GCA_047615545.1 Polaribacter sp. | reverse complement strand
TAGTCCTCTAGGGCATCAGCCATCTCTTCCAGCGCTTCAATGTCGTCATCCACAATGAGTACTGAGCTGTTTAATGATGCGGTGTTGGGTTCCATGGCGTACTGACCTAATTGTTTAAACTGTAATTTAACTATAGGTCTTAAATGAGAAATATGTGATGAAAGTGCAAGGTTTGTGCAACTTAGTGCAAACAAATCAAGTGTTGATTGTTCGTAGTTTGATTAAGTAACAGACCAAAGTTCAAACACTTGCGGTACCATTCCTATTTCCAAAGACGATAGAGATACCCTGAAAAGAGGTTAAAGAACTCTATTAGATGAAAGCTTTCTTGCCTTTCTGCAGCAAATGTTCAGGCATTTGAGCCATTTAAAAGGCACCACATTATTGATATTCTCTTTATCGCTTAATAGTGTGTGTTAGACAACACTGATAAGTTTGATACAAACCAATTATTCCTCATTTCCATCATCAATATAATTATTCACACTATTGGTATATAGAGGCTTGGTGCTCTAACTGGCGGTCGACTGAAAACACGGCTTTCCTTTCGACTTAGGTTTATACTTTCCGCTGTCACGTCTATTCATTGATGCAGAGAAAAATAATGAGCAAAAACACTGTTACGATTACAGATAACCGCACCGGTAAAAATGCTGACTTTGATATTCTTGACCCTGTGATAGGCAATGCCTGTATCGATGTGCGACAGCTCACAGCCAGACTGGATCTATTTACCTACGACCCAGGGTTTCAGGCGACAGCGAGTTGTAAGAGTGACATCACTTATATTGATGGTGATGCTGGAATTTTGCGCTATCGAGGTTACCCGATAGAACAACTTGCTCAACAAAGCAACTTTATTGAGGTGAGCTATTTGCTCATGTACGGAGAATTACCGGATAAACCACAGTTTGAACAATTTAGTCAGTCTATAAAAACGCACACTTTGGTGCACGAAAGTTTGATGCAGTTCATCAGCGGGTTTAGCAATAACGCTCACCCGATGGCAATCATGGTTGGTGTGGTTGGCGCGCTTTCGGCCTTTTATCATGAATCGCTTGATATTCAGAATGCTCAGAACCGAGATCTTTCGGCGCATCGCTTATTGGGCAAAATGCCGACTATCGCTGCTTTAAGTTATCGCCATGCGAATGGCCTGCCTCCAGTTTATCCAAGAAAAGATCTTGGCTATATTGAAAACTTCTTATCCATGATGTTTAGTTTTCCTTCTGAGGATTACAAAGTGAGTCCGGTTGCCGCTCGTGCAATGGAGTTGGTGTTTATTCTGCACGCGGATCACGAGCAAAATGCAAGTACGTCCACCGTTAGATTATCGAGTAGTTCGGGTGCCAACCCTTACGCTTGCATTGCCGCCGGTATCGCGTCACTTTGGGGGCCGGCTCATGGCGGCGCTAACGAAGCCGTGATCCGAATGTTGGAGGAAATTAGTGACCCTTCTCAAATTTCTAAATATATTGATCGTGCCAAAGATAAGGATGATGACTACCGTTTAATGGGTTTTGGGCATCGTATTTACAAAAATCATGACCCGCGAGCAACGATTATTAGAAAAGCATGTAACGAGCTACTGGCAGAAATGGACACGATTAATCAGCCCATGTTCGAAATAGCCAAAGAACTCGAACGTATCGCATTGGAGGATGAGTACTTCGTTGAGCGTAACCTTTACCCCAATGTTGATTTTTATTCAGGTATCATTTTAAAAGCATTGGATATCCCTCTTAGCATGTTTACCGTTATTTTTGCGATAGCACGAACCGCTGGCTGGGTTTCACAGTGGCGCGAGTTAGTCACTGATCAGGAGCAACGTATTGGTCGCCCCAGGCAGCTCTATATGGGTTACGAAAACAGAGAGTATGTTGATAAAAAAAACCAATAACAAAACCTGATTAGGACAGCAACTAGTCGCCCAAATAGAGTGCAGGGTCGCACTCTTGCCATACCGCATATTTGTGCATAATTGTTTTAAACTGATTCGATTCGATTAACATATAGAGCCAACGTATCACTGCACTGTAGTTACTTTTAAAAAACCAGTTCGGTTCGACACCAGCAAATTGGCGAATGAAGGGGAAGATTGCTATATCAGCAAGCCTGATTTGATCATCAACCAAATAAAGGTGAAGATTCAATCGTTCATCGAGTAATTTTATAAATGATTCGGCATTTTGACGGTGTTCAAGTTGACTAGATTCGACATGCCTATCGGCATATTTGTACTTATCTAATAACGGTTTGAAATTATTGTCTATATCCTCAATGAGTTGGTCACTGATATGGCTGTTGCCTAACCAGTGGCTTGGGTCTGAGATAGATAATGCCCAACGCATGATATCGATACTTTCATCGATCACCCTGCCCTCTGATAATTGCAATACTGGCACGGTTGCTTTAGCGGACAAGGTCAATAACGCCTGCGGCATATCAGATAGTTTTACTTCGCGTAGTTCTGGTTTAATGCCACAATGGAACAATGCCATTCTGGCCCGCATAGCAAATGGGCAGCGGCGAAATGAATATAAAATTGGGTTGGTCTTCAAAATTTGTTCCCGATCAACATTTGTTTGCAACTTAGCACAATTGAATTGTTCAAACCAAACGTGTTAGAACTGTTACGCTAAAAGGTTTCAATTACAGTCCTGATTAATCGACTACATTTTACTTAATAACATTGACCAGTTTCCCTATATGTTTGATAAAACCAACTCAGAAATAGCCTTGTTTCAAGCAGATGTTCAACGTGCGGTCTCGGCTATTGAAAGCATTATTCTCGGCAAGCCAGAACAAATTAGGCTTGCGGTGACCTGTTTGTTGGCTCAGGGCCATTGCTTAATTGAGGATTTACCTGGCGTCGGAAAAACGACACTGTCACAAACCATCGCTCAAGTGTTTGGTTTGAACTTTAGCCGAATTCAATTTACTAGCGATCTATTGCCGGCTGATATTCTTGGAGTATCGATCTTTGATGCCAATAAACAAGTATTTAGTTTTCACCCTGGTCCGATATTCTCTCATTTTGTGCTTGCCGACGAAATCAATCGAGCAACACCAAAAACACAAAGTGCGCTGCTCGAAGCAATGGAAGAAAGACAGATTACGGTAGAAGGTATTACCCATCCATTAGAAGCGCCATTTTTTGTCATCGGCACACAAAACCCGCTAGACCAATCAGGTACTTTTCCACTGCCTGAATCACAATTGGATCGCTTTATGATGAAGATCCAATTGGGCTATCCAGATGCCAAAGCCGAGCGTGCTTTGTTGGCAGGCGACAATCCTCGAGACGTGATGAAAGAAATGGCCGCCGTCATGGATAGTCAAAAACTGTTGGAAATTCAGCAGGCCGTTCACAATATTCATTGTTCAGATGCACTGCTTGATTATGTGCAGCGTCTGATTCAGGCGTCTCGCAACCCTGGCTTGTTTTTATATGGCATTTCACCACGTGCGGGCTTAGCTATTGTACGTGCTAGTAAGGCCTGGGCATTAATGGCTGGCAGGCCTCATGTCGAGCCAGGTGATGTAAAGGCAGTATTCACGTCTATCAGCTGTCATCGGCTGACCGCCACTGAGCAACACAGCAAATCGATAGAAGTGTTGATTGGAGATCTATTAGATCAAGTTGCCATTCCTTAAGGCGCTGGATATTATCTGATGGCTATAAAGTTATTCGCCCTCCCAGCACCCATTCGCCGTTATTTCGACGATTGGGTTGCCCGCCATAATCCGCCCAGTTACGACCGAATCGAATTACACAATCGTCGACTCTATATCTTGCCAACACGGTTTGGATATATGTTAGCAGTTATGTTGCTGATGCTATTTCTTACGGCGGTTAACTATCAAAATAGTATGGGGTTTGTTTTAACCTTTATGCTGATTGCGTTGGCAATTGTCAGCCTATGGCAAACACACAAAAACATACTAGGCCTAGAGGTTTATCTGCAAACACCCAAACCTGTTTTTGCTGGAGAGAGTTGTGACCTGCATTTTGAAATCAGCCATCGTAACAATTTGTCTCGCTATGCGATTGGCATTCAATACGCGGATCAAACCCCCGTTTACTTGGCAATCGAGCCAGACAGTCAATCACAAGCAGTTATTAAAATACCTAGCGCCAAACGTGGCCAGTTTAAACCAAAGGGGCTAACCGTTTTCACGAGATATCCAACCGGCTTATTGCATTCTTGGGGCTGGCTCAAATTTGACATTCCCATTTTGATTTACCCTACACCTCTCGCCAGCTCAACATTGCAGCAAAATATACTTGAGCAGCACGATGGTAAAAAAACAACCCATACGATTGATGGGGATGATTTTGCTGGGCTCAGAGAACACCGAAAAGGAGAATCTCTTCGCCATGTTTCTTGGAAAGCTTATGCCCAGGGCAAAGGCTTATTGACTAAAACATTTCAGGGCCATGCTCGTCCCTCGTTGTGGATCGACTGGTATCAGTTACGACAAAATTCGATTGAGTCAAAGCTATCAGAAATGACTTATCTTGTGCTTTTAGCCAATGCTAAAAGTCAGAAATATGGAGTCAAATTGCCCAACATTACGATCGAGAAAAAACAAGGTGCGGCCCATAAACACGCTTGCTTAAAAGCCATAGCGACTTATAGACAAGTTGATTTTGGGCTAGACTTTGATCCCAAACCCAATTCCATTTCCGACACTGATACGAATACTGATGCAAGTTCAGAATAGAGATCATTTACCGATCAAGAAGATACCGCTGGAAGTTGCTAGTCGGGATTCCATTTTTGCGGTTTGTTTTTGTTTTCTATTTTCAATCACACCTCATTTTTTTAATCTACCTTTGTGGATTAACGCATTCGTTGTCGCTGCGCTCGGTTGGCGCAGTTTGCAAAACCAGGGAATGGTGATCGCGCTGTCAAGATGGGTTATTGCATCTTTGGTTCTATTTGGCGGAATTGGTGTGTTAGTCGAATACGGGGCGGTTGTTGGGCGCGACGCTGGGACAGCATTACTGACGTTAATGACGTCGCTTAAACTTCTCGAGAGTCGCAATCATCGTGACTTACTCATTTTGATTTTTCTTTGCTATTTTTTAATCGCCACTCATTTTCTGTTTTCACAAAGCATGTTAACTGCTGGATTAATGCTGGTTACACTACTAGTGATTACCTCAGCTTTGGTATTAATCAATCAACGTAACGACGAGATACCGATCATCACTGCGGTAAAATCCAGTGCACGATTAATAGTAATGTCGATCCCTTTAATGCTCATTCTCTTCATTTTAGTGCCCCGTATTCAAGGGCCTTTATGGAGTCTGAGTAACGAGCAGCGAGGCGGCATTACTGGGCTAAGTGATACCATGTCACCTGGAAGAATTAGCCGATTGATTCAAAATAACGAAGTGGCTTTTCGAGTCAATTTTAAAGGGGATGTTCCAGCTCAATCTCAACTCTATTGGCGTGGTCCGGTGATGGTTCGGTTTAATGGCACCCAATGGTCTCAGATAAAACGAGACAACATCGACCGCCTTAATATTACCGTGTTTGATGAACCGACTGAATACACGGTGACCCTGGAGCCTAATGGTGAACGTTGGTTACTGGCGCTCGATATGCCAACCCAGATTATTGATGATAGTCAGATGAATGGTGACTTTCAGCTCACGGCTAAAGAGCCGATTAATGATTTATTACGTTATACCTTGCAGTCGAGATTACGCTTTCATGCAGGTCTTGATGAGCCTGAGGAATACCTCCAATTAACCTCTCAGTATCCTGCCAATCAAAATCTAAAAACAATTGCCTTAGGGCAGTCGTTAGCGCGCCAATACGATAAACCTGAGGATATTATTAACCACGTGTTAAACCGTTTTCGGACCCTCGAATACGTTTATACACTCTTCCCGCCTGCGCTTCGGGGTGATACTGTCGATCAGTTTCTATTTGAAACGCAGCGTGGTTTTTGTGAACACTACGCTGGCAGTTTTGCTTTGCTTATGCGGGCTGCTGGTATTCCGTCGCGTATCGTTGCGGGCTATCAGGGAGGCGAATATAACGAGCTTGGTAATTATCTGATTGTTCGACAATCAGATGCCCATGCCTGGACAGAGGTTTGGATCAAAGACAAGGGATGGATTCGGATTGACCCAACCGCTGCGGTATCGCCCGACAGAATCGAATTAGGACTAGGCGAGGCGTTACCAGACGAAGTATCGAGCTTTCGGATTCAAAATGGAAACCCACTGTTTGGCAATTTCCTGTTTAGATGGGATAACCTTCAGAATAGCTGGAATAACTGGGTTTTGAATTATGATGAACGCAAGCAAAGCAATTTTTTGCGGCAGTTAGGCGTGGGTATTGAAGATTCGAGCGATATGATATTCGCGCTGGTTTTTATGCTGCTAACTGTGACTGGGGTTTATTGGTTACTTGGCTGGTATCGAGCTAGGCCTGCCAAACCTGCTAGGCACGAACAGTATTTTAATCGGTTATTGAAAAAACTGGCAAAGCTCGGACTTGAAAAGAAAGCTTCAGAGGATTCCCGAGCTTTTTTAAGTCGGGTAGAGGCGAGTAAACTTGTGCAAACAACCGAAATTGAAGTCATTATTAACCTTTATAATCAAATCAAATATGGCCCAGTTCATTCAGGTCAGAATTCTAGTGAGAATACGAGTCAGTCAGATTTAAAAGCGCTCAACTTACTCATTGATAACTTCCAGGTCTCAAACTAACAGACTTCTAGCTTGCGCCCATATCACCCGTGAAATACTGTTCTTTCACCAATGCAATTTTATCCCGCGTTTTGGCCGCGTCTTCGAACTCTAGGTTTTGGGCGTGTTCGTACATCTTATTTTCGAGTTTCTTCAAGGCCTTACTTAATTGCTTTGCACTAAGACCTTGGTACTCTTTCGTTGCCTCTGCTACTTTATCTGAATGACTCTGGCGCTGATTAAAGTTGCTGCCATAACCAACATCCATGACGTCGGTAACCCGTTTGACGATACCCACCGGGGTAATGTTATTATCACGATTGAAGGCCTCTTGTTTCTCTCGGCGTCTGTCAGTTTCATCCATGGCTCTTTGCATCGACCCAGTTATCTTATCTGCATAAAGAATCGCCTTACCGTTGATATTACGCGCCGCTCGTCCCATAGTTTGTATTAATGCTCTATCAGATCGCAGAAAACCTTCTTTATCGGCATCCAGAATAGCAACTAGAGAGACTTCTGGAATATCGAGACCTTCGCGTAATAGGTTAATTCCGACTAGCACATCGAATTCGCCCAATCTCAAGTCGCGGATGATCTCCATGCGTTCTACGGTATCGATATCCGAATGTAGGTAGCGCACTCGTACGCCATGTTCAGCCAGGTAATCGGTCAAATCCTCTGACATACGCTTTGTCAGTGTAGTGACCAACACTCGCTCAGATAAAACAGCGCGTTTATTGATTTCAGACAACACATCATCAACCTGACTCGTTGCAGGTCGAATCTCAATCGTGGGGTCGACCAAGCCTGTCGGTCGAACCACTTGCTCAACTACCGCACCGCTCATTTTTGCTTCATGTGGCCCCGGCGTTGCCGAAACATAAATAGTTTGTGGTGCCTGGCGCTCGAACTCTTCGAAACGTAAGGGGCGATTATCAAGCGCCGACGGTAATCGAAAACCGTACTCGACCAGCGTTTCTTTGCGTGAGCGATCACCTTTATACATGCCGCCTATCTGAGGAACAGACACATGGCTTTCATCGATGAATAACAAACAGTCGTCAGGCAGATAATCAAACAGCGTTGGTGGCGCTTCATTCGTCTCGCGCCCCGATAAATAACGTGAATAGTTTTCGATACCATTGCAGTAACCTAGCTCGCGCATCATCTCTGTGTCGTAGTTGACACGTTGTTCGAGCCGTTGTGCTTCGACCAGCTTATTGTTTTCATTGAGAACAACCAAACGTTGCTTCAACTCTTCACGAATATGCTCAATGGAATTCAGTATGGTTTCACGGGGTGTGGCGTAATGGGTCTTGGGATAAATGGATACTCGTTTGACTGTTTTTAAAATCTCACCCGTTAGGGGATCGAAGATACTGATTTTTTCGACCTCGGCATCGAATAGTTCGATTCGAACTGCATCTCGATCTGAATCCGCCGGATGAACATCAATAACCTCACCACGCACACGATAGGTGCCACGCTTCAATTCGATATCATTGCGTTTATATTGCAGCTCGGCCAGACGGCGCAGGATTTTACGTTGATCGATTTCGTCGCCAACCACGACATGCAGTAGCATGTCTAAATAGGCTTTAGGATCACCCAGACCATAAATGGCAGAGACCGAAGCAACAATAATGGTATCGCGTCGTTCGAATAACGACTTAGTTGCGGATAATCGCATTTGCTCAATATGCTCATTCACAGACGCATCTTTTTCTATAAAAGTATCAGACGCTGGAACATACGCTTCGGGCTGATAATAATCGTAGTAGGAAACGAAGTACTGCACCGAGTTATGTGGAAAAAACTCTTTCATTTCTCCATATAGCTGTGCAGCGAGGGTTTTATTATGCGCCATGATGATGGCTGGTCGCCCCAGTTGCTGAATAATATTGGCGGCAGTAAAGGTCTTTCCTGAGCCGGTAACACCCAACAATGTTTGGTGTGTTAGGCCGTCATTAATGCCCGTAATTAAATCTGCTATGGCTTCTGGCTGATCACCAGCGGGAATGTAATCAGTAACAAGTTGAAAAGGTTTGCTCATTATTTGGGGTGTCTATTCATTACGCAATAAAATGGTCTGGCTGGCGATATTTCAAAAGGCGGAGTTTTTATCCGGATAAGTGTAACCATTCGAGTCAGGCTGTCTATATCTTTTACAGGTGGAACATTGTCGAAGAAAAAAGAGGCTGTGGTCATCTAAAAATAGAGCCACTCTCCCCACAATCGACCGTTAAAAGCCAATTATAATTGATTTTGAGCACGATAAATCTATGACTTTCACTACCGCCAACTTAATCGTCAAAAACAATGCTGAAAACATCAAATTCCGTTTGCCGTAACAATCCGATTACTTTAATATACGCATCCTCAATTCCCCGATAGCTCAGTTGGTAGAGCAATTGACTGTTAATCAATGGGTCCCTGGTTCGAGCCCGGGTCGGGGAGCCAAACAAATCAAAGGCTTAGCTAATCGCTAGGCCTTTTTTGTTTCAACCACTCCAAGAATTGCTACTTTCATTGCCACTTTGAGTGGCAGCTAGACTAAAAGTACCTTCAACATTCGGTCACACAACCCGAGAGCCTACCCTTTTAATCAATAGCTTGAGTCACATACCGCCGGCTCTCTCACTTTGGTTTAATTACCTGATATACGGTCTGGTCGTTCCAAAGCTTAAGGCCGTCACTAATCATTTTGTCTTCAACGACCTCACCCCAGTTGGAAAAGGGTTGGGGAGGGAGGTATTTACCAAGCTCACTACTATACCGAGCATTAACACCGGTAAAAACTGACATTGAACTAGTAGCGGCGACTTTCACACCGTCGTCGGTACATCGGGAACCACCGTAATAGTCATTTCCAGGCCAGGAGACATGATCCCAAGCCACAATGCTGAAAAGGCTACAATCCAAAAAATCGTCCCCCTCTTCTTCATATGCAACTGGTGAGCAAAGCTGGGCCTTCGTTTGATTCCCAGAAACCGTTAAAGGTCGTACCATAAATGAAATCCCATGTATTTCCCTGCGGAAGTTCTCGCTCCCACTATACGGATCAAAGTAAACACATCTGATATTTGGAAAAGAAACACCATATTCTGACAAGAACCTATCCAAAACTTCCTGCAACCGTGTACCTAATTGACCGCAAAAAGGGCCGGCAAATTGACCGCAGCCGAGTCCCAGTAATGTCACAAGAGCAGATCGCGGCTGACTTGCTCGCTCGTTTATATATTAGAATATAGGAAGCAGCTGGCGAAATTATAAGCTGACGTAACCATCCATCGACATTCTACCGTCGGATAACGTCACTTCTTTCCAGTCAACCGGTGTGAACCCCTGCTCATTAACTAAAAGCGCACCAGGCGTGAACACCAGCGTAATAAACAACCAAGAGTGTTAACCCATTGAGGGTTTACGGGCAGCTATACCTAGAAAACGGTTTTTTAGGTCAAATT
>JBLHID010000108.1:0-10262 GCA_047615545.1 Polaribacter sp. | reverse complement strand
GTGCGAACCCGCAGTTATCTATTTATGCTATGGCGTGTAAACAGGCGACTAAGTTGGCCAAGAAGTTGACGGGCAAGAAGCTGGAGAGATGAGAAAAGGTGTATATGGAACATTTAGCCGTGAATAAACGAACTGGTCTTGTTTATTCACGGCAAATATTGCCAATTATTTAGTCACTACAGCTTAATTAATTGGAAGGGCTGCTACGTGAATATCTGACATTTCATGCATCACTCGGACAACCTGGCAACTATATCCAAATTCGTTATCATACCAAACGTAAAGCACCGCACGGTCGTCAACAACTATCGTTGCCTGTGAATCAAGCACACCTGCATAACGAGAACCCACTAAATCAGTAGACACTATTTCATTTGATGCAGTGTAATCTATTTGATTTTGCAATTTAGAGCTGAGCGAAACTTGGCGCATATAGTCGTTCAATTCTTCTTTATTGGTGGCTGTATTCAAATTCAAATTCATAATTGCCATCGAGACATTCGGTGTCGGTACCCGTATCGCGTTACCGGTTAATAGTCCTGCCAATTCTGGTAATGCTTTAGCCACGGCTTGCGCTGCACCTGTTGTACTGATCACCATATTCAACGGCGCACTGCGACCGCGACGAGGTGCCTTATGGTAATTATCAATTAGGTTTTGATCGTTAGTATAAGAATGTACTGTCTCAATGTGTCCATTACGTATTCCAAATTTATCATGTAGGGCTTTCAAAATAGGTGTAATAGCATTAGTAGTACAACTTGCGGCTGAAACAATATTATCTTCCGCCAAAATCATATCTTCATTAACACCATAGACAATATTCTTAATATTGCCTTTTCCTGGTGCGGTAAGGAGAACTTTTTCAACACCTTTAGATTGTAAATGTTGGCCAAGCCCTTCTTCATTTGTCCAAATACCGGTGTTATCCACCACCAACGCATTCTTTATGCCAAACGCTGTATAGTCTATTTCAGCAGGAGACTTTGCATAAATAATCTTTATAAAAGCGCCATTTGCCTTGATGACATTGTTTTCTTTGTCGATTGTTATGCTGCCATTAAATGCGCCATGTACTGAGTCACGTCTTAAAAGGCTGGCGCGCTTTTCTAAGTCGTCTTCTTCGCCAGGACGAATAACAATCGCTCGTAAATTCAATAATGAATTAGGTCCAGCTCGTTCAATCAATAATCGTGCTAATAGACGCCCTATTCGACCAAATCCGTATAGAACAACATCTTTTTTATGTTCTACATCAGACGCTTTACCTATGGTTACCAATTCTTGTTCTAGAAACTGTTCTATAGAAAGGCCGTTGTCTTTACCAAGGAATAAATAACGATAAGCCAATTTACCAATATCAACTCTGGCCGGAGCAAGATCCATTTCACTTAAAGCTTTTACAAAAGGATAACTCTCACGTAGACGTAGTTTCCTTTCTTCATGTAAGGCAACAGATTTATGGGCTTTAATAATGTCAATCGCGGAAGCATTGACTAGTGGTTTACCATAAATAGAAATTTCTATACCTTTGTTTCTAAACATCTGTCCAATGATTGGCTGCATGTTTTCTGCAAATGTTTGACGTTCTTGCCAGCTAGTTTGGTATTGTTCTTCAAGAAGAAGAGTCATAAGATAAACCTTATATTTCAGTCGATTGAAAGATAGTCTGTTATATCGTCACTAACCATTAATGACGCCTGCAACGAGCCAAGCATTATATAGGTATAAACAAGGATTTTGGGATTTTATACAGTAATAATAAGAGCTAACAAAAACTTCCACAGGAATGTTTTACTAGGCCATTATTTAAGTTGGCGCTGAGTCTGCTATCGGCACTGAGCTGCCAGGTGCAGTGCGTCAATCGGATGGCCACTATCGAAAAATTCTGATTCGCTTGTGCCAAAACCCCGACAGTCATTGATCTACTTAGGTACAAACTATAGATATATTTGCGCTTCGAAAGATAATGTCCCACTGTGCTGCAGAGGCACGTTTACATCTGCAGCAGACGTAAATTATTCGTCTTTTTTCTCCTCGTCCTTTTTCTCTTCAGCTTTTTTAACGCGTATTTTATTACTGCCGACGGTTTTGTTGTTGAGATTTTTCAAAGCGATTTTTGCTTCTCCAGCCTTAGGCATTTCGACAAAGCCGAAGCCTTTCGATACCCCGCTGACTTCATCCATCACTAGATTACAGGATTGGACTTTGCCAAATACCTGAAACAAATCGGTCAATTCCTTCACTGTTGTTGACCGAGACAAATTCCTTACTAATAATTTCATAACTATTCCGAGAGATCACTATTCACTAGTGATAATAATTTAATTACATGGGTTTGTGCATATCTCGGGACAGTATACCCACTCTACTTCACCTAGGTTTTGAAATTTACTTCATTAGCCCCTGTTTAATCGGCCATCGACAATCCACTTGTATCGGGTGGAGGCGGATCTGCTTCTTTTTTGCTCGTGTCAATCTGACTGCCGACTGGGGCGACATCAAATCCCGACAGGTCATAGGTAGGTGTTGTAACTTCTGCTAGCTTGTCTCGCATAGCGCTACCTAATGGCGCAACGGTAACGTCTAAATCCGGAATTTTATCACCCGTAATACCAAGTGGATATATTTGATGAGGGGGATTCCCATCGGCTTCTTTGGCTGACACTGTCGCTTTGGCTGGCACGGGGGTTGACTGAACCGGCGCAGACTTCTGCTCGTTTGGCCGCGGGGCATCTGCAATCACAGCATGCGTCACCGCAACGTCCGCAGAGCGTTCAGCCACCATCAACTTAACTTCAGAAATTGCACCTGCTTTTGTAAATGCATTTCGATACTTTTCAGCTGTTGCCCGATCGATATTTTTCTTAATTATAATGCGTCTGCCAGAAAAAAGGTGGGCGATTTTAGTCTCGTCAGCATTGAAAATCTGACCCACTCTGTATTTCACGTCATCTATATCGTCGGTACTACTTACTTTACCGGAAAAAGCGACTTCGAATAACTCACCACTCATGTCATCATACTCCTGTGTTGTACTGACACTATATTTACCTAAACTCTCAATACTAGAAGTAATTGTAACTCTATGAGCAAAAATACGGAAACTACTCGCATCACGCCACACGGCCAACTAGAAATTTTGTCGCATTTAGAAGTGAATGAGCTTAAGCAAAGCAGTGAACATGATAGCAGTTACGATACATTTCGGCGTTGCTCCCTGGCCATTTTGAATGTTGGCAGTATTGTCGATGATACAAAACAGGTGCTCGCAGAACATCATGATTTCGATATTCGTGTGATTCCCCTGGAGCGTGGCATTAAGCTTGAATTCGAGAACGCACCGGATAGCGCCTTTGTCGATGGCCATGTTATGACGGGTATTCAGGAGCAATTATTCTCTGTGCTGCGCGATATTGTTTATGTTAGAAACCAAATAACCACTAATCAAAATTTTGATATGAACACCTCCGAAGGCATCACCAATGCAGTGTTTCATATCTTACGTAATGCAAATATTTTGCTACCCGAAACGGAGCCCAATCTTGTTGTCTGCTGGGGTGGACATTCAATAAAACGTCTAGAATACGATTACACAAAAGAAGTCGGTTACGAGCTGGGATTACGTGCGCTCGATATTTGCACTGGTTGTGGGCCTGGTGCCATGAAAGGGCCAATGAAGGGCGCGACTATTGGCCATAGTAAACAGCGCACCTATAATGGACGTTATATCGGTATGACAGAACCAGGCATTATTGCTGCCGAATCACCTAACCCAATCGTTAACGAACTGGTCATTCTGCCAGACATTGAAAAACGACTGGAAAGTTTTGTGCGCGCAGGACATGGCATTGTTGTATTCCCGGGTGGTGTTGGCACAGCTGAGGAAATTTTGTATATTTTGGGTATCTTGTTAAATCCAGAAAATGCAAAGGTTCCTTTCCCGTTGATATTGACTGGGCCTGAGTCATCTCGAGATTATTTTGAACAGATCGACCAGTTTATCGCGTTAACACTCGGTCGAGAAGCACAGGAACTATACGAAGTAATCATTGATGACCCAATTAAAGTGGCTCAGGAAATGAAGGCGGGTATCGAAATCGTTAGAACTTTTAGACGGGAAAATAACGATGCTTATTACTTCAATTGGATACTCAAAATTGAATCTGAATTTCAATACCCATTTATACCGACGCATGAAAATGTTGCCCAGTTGAACCTAAATGTAGACCAGCCGAAACATCACCTAGCGGCTAACTTACGCCGAGCCTTTTCAGCTATTGTGTCAGGTAATATAAAACAAGAAGGCGTTCTCGCGATAGAGAAAAATGGTCCGTTTGAAATACGGGGTGACGCGAAAATTATGAAATCACTTGATCAATTACTACAGTCATTCGTTGAACAGGAAAGAATGAAAATACCGGGAACTCGTTATTCACCCTGTTATACCGTCATTAAGTAGTGATGTTCGCCTCACATGAGATTGATTCACGGTAAGCACTCTAACTATTGCTTTTAGACCAGCGACTAAACGATAAATGGTGCTGTATTAACTACGGTTTCATCACAACCAGATTATAGTAAGATGACCATCGAACTGGAAATCGGCCCAGAAACCGACCCCTACAGCCGAATGGGGTGATCAACTTCAAGGGCTTAAATCAGCCCTTGAGGTCAAACAGATGCGGTAGTTTTTGCTTTAAAGTTATTAACTCGTAGTCGATTAAAATCGGTGGTTCGGTTGAGGTGAATTAAGCCAGTTTTTACGCTGGTATTTTAACAATAGCCCTGCCCCGAATTTTGCCATCTAGTATGTCACCGGCCGCTTGAGGTAAGTCATTGAAGTCTAGATCGAATGATAAACGTTCAAGCAGATCCATATCTAAATCTTGTTCTAGTCGGCTCCAAGCTTGCTGGCGTTTTTCTATCGAAGCCATGACTGAATCGACACCATACAACGTAATACTACGCAAAATAAATGGTGCAACGGAGGTCGGTAAATCCATCGACTCAGCCAGACCACAAGCCGCAACAGCTGAGCCATACTTCATCTGACTCAAAACATTCGCGAGCGTATTGCCGCCAGCGACATCGATTGCGCCAGCCCATAGTTCCTTATATAAAGGTCTCGCCTTTTCAGAAAACCCTTGCCGTTCGATGACTTCCGATGCACCTAGGGACAGCAAATAGTCTTTTTCTGCCATACGCCCTGTCGTTGCAACCACCGAATAACCTAACTTACTCAAAATTGCAACGGCAACACTACCCACGCCACCAGAAGCACCAGTGACCAAAATATTGCCAGCATCAGGTTTAATGCCATGCTGTTCAAGCGCCATCACACAAAGCATCGCAGTATAACCAGCTGTGCCAACTGCCATTGCCTGACGAGTGTCGATTTTACTCGGCAACTTAACCAACCAGTCACCACTTACCCGTGCTATTTGAGCATAACCGCCAGAATGCACTTCACCAACACCAAACCCATTTAATACGACCGTGTCTCCAGCTTCAAACCCGACATGTTCAGAACTGATAACTGTCCCAGCAAAGTCGATGCCTGGAGTCATTGGAAACTTTCTCACGACTGGTACCTTGCCTGTTAAGGCCAGTCCATCTTTATAGTTTAAGGTCGAGTATTCAACTTTAATTGTGACGTCGCCTTCCATCAAATCATCAGTACTCAACTGTTTCAATTCACAACTTTGACCTGTTTCAGTTTTATTTATTTGGTAGCCTTGAAAACTGTGGAAGTCCGGTAATAATTTGCTCATGGTGAATCCCTCAAAAATGTGTAATTATACTATTTGTATGACAAATAGATGTCAACGCAATTAATTAGATATCGGTTACAATCATACCAACGATAATCGTGCCTTTTAAAGTGCAAGCCCACCCATTCTTAAGATTAAGTATGACTACAATAAGTATGATTAAATCTAATATTGTTAAATCCAGTCTTCCTAAACAAATTGCAGAGCAACTGAGAGAAGCAATTGTCAGTGGTAAGTTCAAAATCGGCGATCGGCTGCCTACCGAGGATGAACTCGCGCAGCGTTATGGCGTCTCGCGTCCCACCGTCCGCGAAGCTTTAAAAAGACTAGCGGCGCAAAACCTAGTACGTGCACGCCGGGGCCCCAGCGGTGGCAATTTTGTGGTTCGACCCAGCTACGAAGAACTCGCAGGATCATTGAGTGGTGCCGCGACATTGCTAGTAGGTATGGGTGCACTCGATATTGTTGAAATCATCGATGCGCGACGAATCCTGCAAGGTGGCTGCCTAGAACATGCCGTCAAAAATGCGACAACGGCGCATATTGCCGATATCGAAACTGCACTCGAACGTCAAAGGAACCCCGAAATAAGTGACGAAGCCTTTTGTCAGGCCGATGTTGCTTTTCACCGAGCGTTGGTTGACTCAGCTGGAAATGGTATGGTGAGGTTTGTCATGTATACCGTTATCGAGGCGCTGATTCCCGTTACCAATATGGTCGTCACGGTGGTTCGAGAACGCAGCGACATCATTAGCCTACACGAGGAAATGTTGCAACATTTGATCGATAGAAATTCAGTATCACTAAATCAATCGATGAACAAACTGCTCGATTATTTGTTAGAAAAATTTGAACTGGCGAGCCAAGGCTAGGTATTTAATTTATTGTCATTTCTGTCGTCCCAACTGAGGATTAGAGTTCGATCGAACCCACTCTGGGCAAATGGGCATTTGAAGTAAAGCCATCATCAGCATATTTCTAACGATCTGTTTGTAGAAAAAACATTAAATTCCAATAATAGAACCTACAGCTCGTATCATATGAAAACACTTCTTTCCATCATTGCAGTGCTAGCCATTATCTATTTTCTAGCGATGGCTTTATTGTATTTGTTTCAACGAACTTTGTTGTTTCCGGATGTCGATGAAGTTAGCGGAATCAATCGAGAAACCATCGTCTTCACAAACAAAGGTATCGAGCTGCATGGCTGGGTACTAAATCAAGGGAAGCCCAAGGCCATTATTTATTTTGGTGGTAATGCCGAACAGATTAGCGGCAATATCGACTTGTTTGAAGCTGCCTTACATGAATATAGTGTTTATCTGGTCGATTATCAGGGTTATGGGAAAAGTGCAGGGAAACCAACCGAGCAAAGTTTATTTTCAGATGCGCTTTTTATATACGACCAAATTAAGTCAGAACACACATCGATATCCACCATAGGTAGAAGTTTAGGCAGTGGCGTAGCAGTTTATTTGGGCGCCAATCGAACCATCGAAAAGTTGGTATTGCTCACACCTTACGACAGCATCGCTGAACTGGCCCAATCACATTACCCCATATTTCCAACTCGTTATCTGGTGCGCGATAAGTTTGAATCGATTAGTCGTGCTGCGGACATTACGGTACCTGTCCTCATTGTAGCAGCCGAGCTTGACCTTGTGGTGCCTGGCATTCATACCGATAAATTACTCGACCAGTTGGTTAACTCAAAGGTTAGTTTTAAGATGGTGAAGAATGTCGGGCATAATAACATCGATGAATCGGGTGAATATAGCGCAGCGCTGGTTGATTTCTTCACAGCCCCTTAGGTCGTGACTTATAGACTTTTCGAATCTGCCTTATTGGCATAATTAAAATGGATGGATTGCAATTTTGACGTGCTTGTTTACTTCATCGATACCGCAATTAATACGTAGCCAGAGATATCATCGAATGGCGGTCAATATTCATCACTGAAAAAGTGACTAGGAGTCGCACGAAAAACCAAGTAACAGGTTAATGCTACTTGCCGTAGCCCGACCCAAGGCTTATCGACTTCTAGCCGACACATTAAACCTCGCGATTTCTTAAATGTACTTTAATGCCAGAAAAAATGGCATTGGCTAATTTTTGTTGATACTTACTAGATCGAAGCTTGCGCTCCTCTTTCGGGTTTGAAAGAAAAGCAGTTTCGATCAAAATGGACGGCATGTCAGGTGCTTTTAGTACGGCAAAACCCGCGTGCTGTACTTTTTTATTATTGAGTTTAGATACTTTTCCCATTTGCTTTAACACGGACGAACCGAGTTCCCTGCTATCTTGGATAGTAGCAGTCTGTGATAAATCAAGTAATACCGATGCTATCAAATCGTCCTTGTCATCTAGACTAATACCACCAAACAAATCTGAGGCATTTTCTTTTTCTGCAATCCACTTAGCCGCTTCTGAACTAGCACCACTGAGTGATAATGCATAAACCGAACCCCCTTCAACCGTTGGGCTTTTGAATGAATCAGCATGTATTGACAAAAACAAATCAGCTTGACTATCACGCGCAATTTTTACTCGGTTGCGCAGCGCAATGTATCGATCACTATCACGGGTCAAGATTGCTCTATAACCGGGTGTGCGATTAATGAGTATTTTGATTTTCTTGGCAACCGCAAGTGTGATGTCCTTTTCACGTGTTCCTTTTTTACCCACAGCACCTGGATCACGACCACCATGACCAGCATCAACGGCAATAAGATATTCCTTCTTGCGCTTACGTTGTTCCTGCTGACTGGTTTTAATCGGTGTTGGATTTAAATTGGTGCTATGTAAATCAACGACAACACGATGACCTGAACTTCCGTTTGGCTGTAACGAAAAGCTACGTGGCCTTACTTTGCTGTTTAAATCGAGAACGACTCTTAAATCACCTGAGCTTTTATCTGCCGAGCGCAGGTTACGCATTAAATTGGTTTTTGTATTTGCAATAGAGAACGCATTACTTTCGCTAGTCCCTTTTAAATCAACCACTACGCGAGGCGGATTACTGAGGGTAAAAAGTTTGTATTCAACACCCGATGACAAATCAAATACAACGCGCGTGTGTTCTTCCGATGTTTGTGAGATGCGAATACCGGTTAGTGCCGCTTCACTACCAGCGACAGCCTTACCACCGCCAGCGAGTAACGCAGCAGTAGCACCGTAACGAGCCAGTCGTTTGAGGAATAATCGTCTTGCTATTGCGAGTGAATCCATTAGATATTTGAAAAAAACTCTTTGTGACAAAAACTTAGGATCTAGTTATAGCCAAAGGCGGCGAATAAATCAACAACTAAATAGATTTTTCCTCTATTTATTAGGTAGATACTGGACCTTTCTAAAAAAAAGTTAAAGATTCAACCGAGCGACAATCTCCCGTCCCCATGCGTTGCAAGGTTCAATGCTAAGTCGTCTCCCCTTCTCGTCGTATGACAGATATAAGTTCAACCCGATATCACTCAAATAGCCCTCAGCCTTGTCAGGCCATTCGATCAGACAGAGCGTATCAGGTGTTAAATAGTCTCGATAGCCCAAATATTCCAGTTCTTCACCATCTGATAGGCGGTATAAATCGAAGTGTGCAATCGATAATGGCTTGAACTCATAGTATTCGACTAAGGTGTAAGTTGGGCTTCGCACACCTGAACTAACACCGAGCGATTGCAACGCCCCGCGAACCATTGTTGTTTTTCCGGTGCCGAGGTCGCCATGTAATGCAATCACCCCGCCAGAACTGCAGGCAGCAATCAGCTGAGCACCTAGCTGACGCATTTGTAATTCATCAGTTATTAGAATTGATTCAGACATTTTTCGGACTAGTAATAGGGTGAATTGGAAAGTTAATTTATGTATTCAAGTATATTTATGATTCGAGTGTTTGTCTTTGTTTGATACTCGAATTTGGCGACATAAACCAATTGGGACCCTAGGGTGTAACAAGCAACCAATAACTGCATCGCTATCGCTTAAATTTACACCGAAATACTCACATTAACCCTTGAGTCAAAGTATTTAAAAAGTTCCAACAACCATTTTAACCCCTAAAAATATTTATTTAGGTGATTAGCTTGTCGATAAGAGGCATGAAACTAAACTCTCTCGACGAGAATTAGAAGCATTACTCCAAAAAACTTATCAATTTTTTAGCATGCCCTCAATCATCAGAGTCTCCTACTCCCCGAAAGACAGCAAGCCATTTGGAAATGTACAACAAAATCTACCCGCTGGACTAACAGTCTCACAATTCTCAGTACTAAATTGGTTCATCCGTGTCGATAATGTGGCCACGCCTGGAAGACTATCAACTGCATTTCAAGTAACTAAGGGTGCCATGACAAATACACTCAAGAAATTACACCAGATCCAAATAGCGGAAGAAGTAAAATTGTCAGATTGACAAAAAAGGACAAGGGGTAAGAGATTCAGCGATAGCGGGGATCTCACCCCTACTTGAAGAATTCGCCCAGCCCTTCCCCA
>JBLHID010000107.1:0-10373 GCA_047615545.1 Polaribacter sp. | reverse complement strand
GTGCTTGCTTAATGATCGAGTCGTCTAGCTCTGTCACTAAGTGGGTCTGATCTCTATCAAAAATGCGTTCAAATTCAGCGCATAACTTAAGCGCTATGATGGTGATTTGGGCATGGTGCTGACTAAGTAAAGAGTAGCGGTTGGCTGCAACTACGCCACCACCGACGATGACACATGGCTTATCCGTAACATTTAGGAATACGGGTAAAAACTCCATTCGGGACATAGACTTATTCGGGGATACTTTTAGATTGATGTTGATGCTCAACATACATAACGGCGGCTTCGACTCGTGAATGTATTTCGAGTTTTCTTAAGATTGCTTTGACATGAAGTTTTACGGTGCCGTCTGTTATGCCAAGATTTCGTGCAATGAGTTTGTTGCCCTGACCATCGGCAATTAGTTTAAGGATTTCGTTCTCGCGGCGAGTTAACTCATTAAATGCCCCCTTCGCCCGAGTCAGGTTGGAATCGCCTTGGATAAATCCAACCAAAACGGATGTTAGATGTGGTGCAACCATGGTCTTCCCTGCGTTGACATCTCGTAGCGCTGCGACCAGCGCGTCGGGTTCCATGTCCTTTAGTAGATAGCCTTTGGCACCATGCTTTAGCGCCTCGACCAAATCTTGCTCATTAGAGCTGGTGGTTAGAATAACAATGGGCTTTTCGTACTGTTGTTCTCTTAGCTGTTTTAAAACGCTAATTCCATCGATTATGGGCATACGCATATCAAGCAGTATAATGTCTGGTTTCAGTTCAATGGCTAAACGAATACCTTCATTTCCATCGCCCACTGACGCCAATATGTCAATATCTCTGAGCTGTAATAACCCGTGCAATCCCTCACGGAACAGCATGTGGTCATCGATTATTAGTATTTTCAATCGCATGATCTATAGTTTCCTTAAGTGAAAATGGCGCTGATTACTATCGACCTGAATATTTTTTCAAAAGTGCATATTTAGATATGCCTTAAAGAGTGTACATGCCCCGTTAAAGACATAAACTACTATTTTGTATTACGATACTAAATTTTCTAATAGCCCCAAGATCATTCGCTAGGTTTTTTTCAAACTTGTTAGATGAGTACCATTATTAGTTGGTTTTAAAGTGAATTCTAAATTCACCTGGGTACCTTCTCCTAGTTCGCTTTCTATAGATATAGTTCCATTAATTTGCCTAGCTCTGTCCTCTAAAATATTGAGGCCAAAATGCTCGCCTTGCACTTGGTTGATATTATTTTCTTCAAAACCGATGCCATCGTCTTCTATTAAAACTTGATATTGTTTGCGAACACTATTGCCTCTTAGGATTATTCGCACGCTTCTTGCCTGGCTATGCTTGCGAATATTAGCGAGGGACTCCTGAATAATACGCAGAACATGTAGCTCTATATTGGCAGGCAACTCCTGCGACGGCCATTCGTTTTGAAAGTAAAACTGTGTGCTACTTTCATCCCGATGGCGTTGAACCGTTTCCTCTATTGATGTGACTAACCCGCGTTTGTTCATCGGGATTTGAAAGTGTGCAATTAACTCTCGAAGTTGCTTGTTGGCTTCAAAAATAGTGAATTCGATTCGTTCCATTTGATGCCTCATGCTCTTCTCGTCATCAGCATGGGATATCTCGTCGAGGACTCTTATTTGAATTCTCAAGCTGGCCATCGTTTGAGCTAATGAGTCGTGTAATTCGTGCGACATTCTTGTGCGTTCTTGAATGATGAGTAATTGACTCTCTTCTTCGCCTAAACGGTATTTCTCTATCGCTGTGCCTAGGTGTTGACCAACACTGTGCAGTAGATCGTTGTACTCTTTTAAATTGGGTTTGAAGTCTTCAGGAAAGAAAAGATTAATGACGCCCGATAGCTGGTCCCGGTAAGTCATTGGGATCGACACTACGCAGTAGTTTACGATGCGTTCCTGTGTCAACTGGCTATTTAAATGTCTATCGACTAGAGGCACTACGGATAGCTTGGGGTGGGTTGGGTTTTTGCGGCCTTCTAGGTCTCGGAGTGGGAAGAGGTTGTTCAAGTTAGCTAAAAAGTGTTTATCTAACGCCCCAATATAGGACACAACTTCTAGCTCATTGCTATCCATGCGTTGTCGAACCACAGCCGCTGAGGTGTGCAGGTTATAGCTTAGTGATTCTAGTGATTTTTGGAATAGTTCGTTTAGGTCACGAGAGATACTGATGCTCGATGCCACGTCGTACTGGATAGTTAGTGAACGCGATTCACGAGAGATATAATCGGTATGCTTCTCTAATTGTATTTCGGTGTTCAGAGATAGTTGTGTGAACATTCTCGCTAGCATATTAATGTCATTGCCCAGCTCACGGAAGTCATTGTGTTGGGCGATATTGACTCGATCATCCAAACTAACGCCACGCATAGACTCGGCCCAGTGACTAATTTGTAGTAAAGGGTCGAGCAAAATCGACCATATGCTATAACCGAGCCATAGGATTAAAAGTATAGATAGGAGAGAAATCCAAGGCAGTAAAAAGAATAAACCGCCGCTTAGGCTATCGGGGTTGGCGTTAATCAAAATGGCTGCTGTAGCAACTACCAGTAGTAATAGAACTACCAGCAAGCTAAGTATTCTGAATCGACCAGTGCTGAAAAATTTTGAATCTTTCGAGCCTAGCTTAATAAACCAGCCATCAATAAAGTTTGACTTGGATCGTGCCGTTGTTTTGTTTGAATCAGGCATTCTCAGCCAGACTTTTCTTTACGTGGTGCTACGTAAGTTGGGTCATTAGGGTTAAGAAAAATAAACTCGAAACTATTCGGTTCTAACTCAACAAAGTCAATCGTCATGCCTTCTGCTAGGTCTTTGCTTTGAACTGCGACTACTAAGGCAATATTTTCTATGTTGACAAAAATGTCACCCGGTAATCTTTGCTCGTCGAACCCCATTGCGTAGTGAAAGCTGCCGTCATCTTGCTCTTTAATCGCGATTCGAAGGGGGGCACCGGGCGTATCAGATTGCTCAATAGATAACTTGATTTGTTTTACCGCATCATTAGTTAGTTTGATCATTGCTTTAAAGTGCCTTTAAGTAGTTATTTTGATTGCTGAATTTAACATCGCTAACAAATGTTAAGAAGCGGTTGACCCAGGGTGTGTTTGTGGTGTGTCGCAAATGTGCGTATGAAGCAAAAAGGTTTTTATAGACTAAACCATCTTTTTGGTTCTGGATGCCGGTGCCTCGTTCTACATCATAGGCAAAGTGACTAGATTCGGGTAGGCCTACCAACGATGAATAATGAAATTCATGCGCCTTTATTGTGGCGGCAGACTGAGTGTTTTGTGGCCAAAGCGAATTGTCGTGGTTTTCTGTCAGTTTAACGTAACCGCGACCGCAAGGTTTATCATGCATTATCGTGTTGCCAGGAATAGCCCCTACCATGTCAAATGATTTGCCCTTCCAAGATATGTTTTTCGACAAATACATTAAACCACCACATTCAGCATAAGCTGGCATACCGGAGTCAATTTTCGACTTTATCTCAGTGCGAAGCTTTGAGTTATTTTGTAGTGCGCTGGCATGGCGTTCTGGAAATCCACCACCGATAAACAGTGCATCAATATCCGGTAAGGAGTGATCAGTCAGAGTATCAAACGGACAAAGGATAGCACCGCTTTGTGACATTGCTTCTAGGTCACCGGGATAATAGAAACCAAATGCTTTGTCTTTTGCTATGCCAATCCTGATACCCGCGAACGCCTCTTTTTTTGTTATTGGGAAAGTGAGATCTTGAACGATAGGTTGCTTGGCAGATTTTGCGATATTGAGTAACTGATCAATGTCGAGTTGGGCTTCTACGGCTTGACGAATATGGCTGATCTTTTGAATCGATGTTGGGTCTTCGTTGCCCGGTATTAACCCTAGATGCTGTTCTGTTAGTGCCAAGGAGTCCTGCTTTTGTATAGCGCCGATAAAGGGAATGTCGGTGTAATGTTCAACAGCGGCTCTGAGTTTAGACTCGTGCCTTGCACCACCACACATATTGGTGATTACGCCGGCTATATTGATATCAGGATCAAACGTTTCATAACCGATTAATAATGGTGCGATACCGCGCATGGTGCCTCTTACGTCTATTACCAAAATAACAGGCGCCGAGATAGACTTAGCTAATGCGGCGTTGCTGTTGCTGCCATCTAGGTCGAGACCATCGTAGAGTCCCTTATTGCCCTCAATGATTGATAAATCTGAATGCTGTGAGCGCCGAGCATAATCGTCTATGGTCTCAGCCCTACTCGATGTGAAATAGTCAAGATTGTAACAGGGGTTTCCGGCAGCCATACTGAGCCAAATTGGATCGATGTAATCGGGGCCTTTTTTGAATGGTTGCACGTTTAAGTTTCTATGCGCAAAAGCGGCTGTTAAGCCGATAGAAACTGTCGTCTTACCAGACGATTTGTGAGCAGCTGAGATAAACAGAGAAGGCATTAAATTAGTCGCTGCATCAATTAAGAATGGCTATTGGCACTTAATCGGGTGGGCAGTATTGGCAGTATTCGCATCACTAAAAATACGATAAGAAGTGCCACCGCGCTGCCGCCTAGTCCGAGTAGTAATTCCCATAAGCTCGGTTGATACTGGCCGATGACACCGTCATAAAAAGAGCTACTGACTTCGAAGCCGGGGAAAATATTCAGAGGGTAAGCCTGTCCACCGATGATGATGACATAAAGTTGAGCGAATGCACCGACAATGACGAGGCAACAAGCAGTCACTAGTGACACCACTTTCTGATTAAAGAGAGGATGGTAAATTAATAGCAGCGGCAGCATGTTGCCAAGCCCTATTTGCACAGCCCAGAACAGCAGGGTATAGATGCCGCCTTCCATTAAAATAAAGGACTCAATGTTATGGAACTGTGTCCCATAAAGTTTGGTTAGATGAAAAATTAATACAAAATAGAATATTCCTGCGGTAAATATGCCTAGTAGTTTCCTTAAGCGATACAGGTGGGATTTATCTAAAACTCTGCGATCCACCTTAAAACTGGTGATTAAAACTAAGATAAACAGCGCAAGACCAAAAGAGAAGGACATGACGATAAACATAGGCGCCAATATTGCTGAGTCGTATGCATCTCGTGCGATCAAAAAGCCGAATATCGATCCTGTGCCAGTTGTTAGTATGAGACGCCAAATGAATGCAAATATCCCCGCTGGCCTACTGTAAGCGTGCATTCGGCGTTCCATCATTAACCAAAGGTAAACAATCACAATGAGTATAAAGCCGGAGTAGAGAATAATGTTCCAAGCGAATATTGATTTAAAATTATAGGTAGTGACTGCAATAATGAGGCGATCAGGACGGCCAAGGTCGAGTAGTAGAATAACTAAACCGCCAACCAATAAAGCGACAGACAAAACGGCTGACATTCTAGCCAGTGGTTTGTAGTCCACCTTGCCAAACACTGAGGATATTGACGCAATATTGAGCGCACCCGATGCGCTGATAATTAAAAATAGTGCGAACACATGCGGAAGCCCCCAAACTATCTGGTTATTCATGCCAGATACATGGTGACCCTCTACATCCATATGATGTGCTGCACCCACGCCAATCACGACTAAACTGGCCAACACGGCCAGTAGCACCCAATACACGGTGGTGTTTACTTTAAGCTCTGAATATCGGATAACCGCTGACATCAACAAATACCTCGACCCTATAGTCCAAGATACCGAACACTTGGGTTCAACCCAAGATCGGCACGTAATTGCTTACCCCCTAAAACCTTTAACTTCTTAGATATCTCGCTTTCAGGGTCGTTAAGGTCACCAAATATTACGGGCTTATGTGAAGCGCTGTTAACGGCCTCAGCACAGGCAGGAACCGCATCCGCACCATCTTTGTCGATTCGATGAACGCACAAAGTACAGGATTCCACCGTGCCTTTACCTCGCGGTGCGTTGGGCAGTTGATCGGTTAAGTTTTCATGCACAAAAGACCGCGCTTTATAAGGGCAGGCTATCATGCAATAACGACAACCGATGCAGGTATGCTTGTTAACTAAGACAATGCCATCGGCTCGTTTGAATGACGCCCCTGTAGGACACACATCAACGCAAGGTGGGTCCTCGCAGTGTTGGCACATCATTGGCAGAGATAACTGGTATCCAGTGTTCTTGTCTTTCAGGTCAACCTTGCGGATCCATTGTGCGTCTGTGTCTGGATTGCCAGTGCTTTTCCAACCATGTTCAGTCTGGCAGGCTCTGACGCAAGTATCGACATCCTGCTCGGTCATTATGTTGGTGTCGATCAACATGCCCCATCTTATTGTGCTGCTGGCTGCTGCATCAACTGACTTTGCTTCACCAGTTTTGTACAGCATGACGCCGGGCGCTATAAATAGTGAGGCAATACCGGTGCTGCTTTTAAGGAATTCGCGACGGGAAGGGTGCTCAGGCTTCATCTCAAGCGGGTGATCTTTATCAGTCTTCACTCGATTTCACCTGTTGCAGTTGTTCATGCTGTGGTTTGTTCAGTCTTGTATCCAGCATGGTTTTAAATCTGGATGAGTCCAGCCTACTCGGAATCAAGCGGGCGAGCACTGTGTGGTTATCCAAATCAAAGCTGGATTGCGTGAAACTACTAGCCGGACGATCAGCGTGGCATTCGAAACAATCAATCTTGACGCTGGTATATTGATGGCAACCCGCACAAAAATGATTAGGGTTATCAATGCGAACAACCTCAGCGCCTTCAACCGGTTGTGCATGGCAGTCGATACAACCGGTAAGGCTGTACTTGGGTGACCGAATACCCTCTTTGACAGTCTGGTCACGCTGGTGTAACAAAAACTCCATGTGATCGCGACGCATCACTTCAACCGGCTCGACGCAGCTTAGCGCGTCTGTCGGTTTTTGTGGCTGTGGCGTAACGACATTCCCAAAGCTGGAAGCCTCCGACTGTTCTGTTGCAATGCCCTCTACCAATAAGCTAGTGAGCAGCAAGAGCGTAGTGGAAATGATAGCCAGCAACGGCTTAAAGCGACGATTAGACATATGTATGATGCGAGTTATCTATTATTTCTTGGTTAGTGGTCGCCAATGGCCATATCAATGTAGCCGGTCGGGCAAACATCGGCACAAATATGACAACCTATGCATTTTGAGTAATCTGTCGCGACGTATCGGCCCATGGTTTTCTCATCTTTTTTGACGCGATATACGGCATCTTGCGGGCAATAAATAACACAGTTATCACACTCAAAGCACATGCCGCAGCTCATACATCTGCCCGCTTCTTTAACGGCTTGCTCTTCGCTGAGTGATTTCGAGCGTTCCTCGAAATGACCTAACACCTCTTCAGAGTCTGGCCCGTGAGAGTCACGTAAATTGCGCTCTTCATAGTTAAAATGGCCTAAATACAATCGGTCGGAAGAAATGATTTCTTGAGCAGAGCGGTCTTCGTAATTGTGTACCGCATAGTCGGCGCCATCTGTTCCCCAGTTGCCTTCGTGGTCATATTCTGTGGGTGATAGTTCGGTCTCTTTTAGTTTATTTAATAAATCAAAATGATGAACGTCTACCTTTGGGCGTTTCGCAATTTCAGAGCCAGTTAAATAATGCTCAATACTATCGGCTGCAATAGATGCATGGCCAATCGCAGTGGTTAACAAGTGAGGCCTGATAATGTCCCCAGCGACAAAGTGACCGGGCCGTCCCGGGAGCTGGAAGAACTTATCAGCATCCATTAAGTTGCGTTCGTTTCCGAGTTCTTCTAGTCCAGTTAGGTCGCCACCTTGACCAATGGCCGATACGATAAGATCGCATTCTATGGTAGTTTCAGAACCTTCTATTGGCATCGGTTTACCGTCTTCAAATGTACATTTTGCGACGATCAAGGCTGTCGCACGTCCTTGTTCGTTGGTTAATATTCGAACGGGCATAACGCCATCTAGGATGGTAACGCCTTCATTAATGGCATCTGTCACTTCGTGATCAGAGGCTGTCATGTCGGCTTTCACGAATAGTGACGTTAGGGTGACAGTTGCACCTTCACGCGCTGCCGCAAATGCTGAATCATGCGCAATGTATCCTCCAACGACATATTCTGTTAATTGTTGTTCGGGCAACGAGTCGATTTTACCCAATCGTCTAGCAACCGATACCACGTCGATAGAGGTATCACCACCGCCAACACAAACCACGCGATCTGCAGTTACTTGTAGGGCACCTTTGTTGAAAGCCTCAAGAAAAGCGACACCCGAAATACAGTTAGGGGCATCACCATTCTCAAGTGGCAATGCGCGTCCACTCTGACAACCTACCGACCACAATACCGCATCAAATTCAGATTCTAAAGTCGCAATGTCGATGTCCTTGCCAACACGAGTGTTCATCTTTAAGTCGATATCGCCCATCTCGGTAATGCGTTTAATTTCGTGGTCGAGAAAGTCTCTGGGCGTTCTATAGCCAGGTATGCCGTACCGAAACATGCCACCTAATTCTTCATGCTCATCGAAAATAGTGCTGGCGATACCCTTGCGACGTAGCTGATAGGCTGCGGCTAGTCCGGCTGGCCCACCACCTACGATGGCGACGGTTTTGGTCGTGGTAAGTGCAGGGCTAACAAATTTGTAGTCAGATTCTTTAGCGGTGTCGCCAATGTATTGCTCGACTGAATTAATGCCGACGAACTCCTCGACTTGGTTACGGTTGCAACCTTGCTCACATGGTGCAGGGCAAACTCGACCCATCATAGAGGGGAAGGGGTTAGCATCGGTGGATCGTAAAAATGCATATTCTTGCATCGCCATATCGACAGGCGGCTTTTCTATGCCGCGAACGATATCTAGCCAACCACGAATATCTTCACCTGAAGGACAGCTACCTTGGCAAGGTGGTGTGCGGTGTACGTAGGTGGGGCACTTATGTGACTTGTCTTCTTCGAATATATTATCTGCGTGCGAACGCCATTGATGATCTCCATCTTTGTATAATCGAAAAGTTAATTTTTGGGTCACATCCTCTTTCGAAGTTGCCATTTTAATCCCCCGGGGATTTACTCAATTTATTAAAAGATCAAATCAACTACGCGCCTTGTCTAAAAATGTACACAGGCATTCTTACTTATTCTTTGCCTATTCTGGGCTTACGTGCTCCAAAGCTTTCTCTTGTTCGCTGCCCGTTAAAACTATCGCATCGCTTACAAGCTGATGCAGACTGATAATTTGGTCCATTTCAAATCCATAGTAGGGCATGACTTTACTGAACTGACTTTTACAAATAGCGCAAATGGCGGCCATGTGTGTGACCCCATGATCTACTACAACCTGTTTCAATGCTTCCATTCTGGGCATAGCACCTTTAACGCGTAACTCAACGAGGTCGTCAGTCAATAATCCGCCGCCACCACCGCAGCAAAAAGTAGCTTCTTTAATGGTGTCATCGGCCATATCATAAAAGTGATTGCAGCTTGCCTTTATAATTTCTCTTGGAATGATGAACTGGCCGCCTTCAACATGGCCCATTCGTGAACCGCGTGACACGTTACAAGAGTCATGAAAAGTCATTACCTTGTCATCATTGGCTGATTTATTTAGGGTTAAAACATTGTCTTGGATTAAGTCGTAGGTGACTTCACAGACGTGCTGAGGAATTGGATAGTCTTGGTCGAGAAAATCAAACGGCCCTGCCAGCGTGTTAAGAAAGCTATAGGCCACTCGCCATGCATGTCCGCACTCGCCAAATACAATTCGTTTAACGCCCAGTTCAAGCGCGGCCTCGCGTATGCGTAGGGCGAGTGTTTGCATGTTTTCGTAAGAGCCGATGAACAAACCGAAGTTAGCGGCTTCGCTGGCATGGCTGCTTAAGGTCCAACTGAGTCCGGCCTCGTGGAAAACTTTGGCGTAGCCTATGAGGCCGTCGACGTGAGGTTCGGCAAAAAAGTCGGCAGACGGCGTTATGAGTAATATGTCTGAGTTCTTTTGATCGAGTGGCAACCTAACCTTAACCCCAGTCTCTTCTTCTATATCTTCTTCTAGACCTTCTAGTGTATTTAATAGGGCAGGTTGCGGCAGTCCCAAATTGTTGCCGATAGTCTTCGCCTTACCGATTATTTCGTTGCTGTACTTTTGGCCAACCCCAACTGTGTCCATGATTTCTCTTGCTGCCATCGAGATTTCGGCAGTATCAATGCCATAAGGGCAATAGACTGAACATCGGCGGCACTGTGAACATTGGTGGAAATAGCTATACCATTGGTTTAGTACATCTTTTGTCATGTCTTTTGCGCCAACCAGCCACGGGAAGAACTTTCCAGCGAAGGTGTAATAACGCCGATAGATATCTCGAAACAGGTCTTGCCGTGCGACGGGCATGTTGTTGGGATCTTTAGTGCCCA
>JBLHID010000106.1:0-10583 GCA_047615545.1 Polaribacter sp. | reverse complement strand
CAACATGGGTGCAACCTTGATGACCCCAGCCGAAGTACGCGAAAAGCTACAGCTTATAAAACGCGCGCCTGTTGCCAAGTAGTCGGAGAACTTCATGTCTATAGAAAAGAAGTCTACAACAAACATGTCAATAATTACTAAAGCAGCCGTCATTGGTGGCGGTGTGATCGGTGCAGGTTGGGTTGCTCGACTTATCGAAAACGGTATTGATGTCACCATTTACGACCCTGCCCCAGACGCCGCAGAAAAGGTTGAAGCGGTATTAAAGAACAGTCGATACGCCTATTCAAAGCTGATATCGGTACAACGCGCCAGTGAAGGTACTATCACCTATTGTGCGAGTACCGAAGCAGCCGTTCAACACGCTGAGTTGATAATCGAGTCAGTGCCTGAGCGAGTCGATATCAAACATTCGGTTTATGCCGAAATCGAAAAATTCGCAACCAAGTCTGCCCTTATCGCATCATCGACCTCGGGCATTATGCCGTCTGACTTACAGGCCAACATGCAGAACCCCGAGCGTTTACTGGTCGCACATCCATTCAATCCGGTTTATTTGTTACCACTGGTCGAACTGGTGGGCGGCAAGCAAACCACGATGGAAACCATTGAACGCGCCAGAGAAATTTATATTGCTATCGGTATGCATCCCTTGCACGTTAAAAAGGAAATCGAAGCCTTTATCGCCGATCGATTGTTAGAAGCGGTTTGGCGTGAATCACTCTGGTTAGTCAAAGATGGTATTGCAACCACTCAAGATGTGGACGATGCCGTGCGCTTTGGTTTTGGATTACGTTACGCTCAAATGGGTGTGTTCGACACCTACCGCGTTGCCGGTGGCGAAGCCGGTATGCGCCATTTTATGGCTCAGTTTGGTCCTTGTTTAAAATGGCCATGGACTAAGTTAATGGATGTCCCTGAGTTTAATGACGAGCTAGTCGACTTGATTGCAGGGCAATCAGATGAGCAATCTGGCCATATGACAATTCGTCAAATGGAACGAATTCGCGATGACAACCTAATCGCGATCATGCACGGATTAAAAGGCAATGGCTGGGGCGCTGGAAAAACGCTGTCTAATTATGAGCAACGATTGGTTGGACAATCGCAATCAGCCGCTAACGACGATTAAAGGCAGCTTTAAACAATACGAGGTATAGACCCACCGTCATTCCGTACAGCCCTTTTTGTTGATACGGAATCCAATGGTTCCAACGGGGCGCTGGATACCGGATCAAGCCCGGCATTACGATTCGGAGGTGAGGCTTTAGCCTCGCATAATCGAGACCACTTTATCCGGGGCTAAAGCCCCAGCTCCGGTTCACCGTGTGGGGTTACTAAACTGCCAATCACCAAGTACCATTTTTAGCGATATTTTAGAGAGAAAAGTCATTATGAATTTTGGACTGAGTTTTGAACAGGAAATGATCGTTGATACGGTCAGAGCATTTGTCGAAAAAGAAATTTATCCGCATGAAGCCGAAGTGGATAAAACTGGCGAAGTGCCATTGGAGCTTGGCCACGAAATTCGTGATAAGTGTCTCGATGCGGGATACTTCGCTGCCAATATTTCTGAAGAGTTTGGTGGCGGTGGACTAGGACATTTGGACTTTAGCTTGCTTGAACGCGAATTGGGCAGAGCATCAAACGGACTCGCGGTTTTCTTCGGTCGCCCCTCTGGCATACTCATGGCCTGCGACAAGGACCAACAGGAAAGGTATTTACTGCCAGCCGTCAAAGGCGAAAAATTTGATGCCCTCGCTATGACAGAACCTGGTGCTGGCTCTGATGTGCGCGGTATGCAATGCAGCGCCAAACTCGATGGCGGCGACTGGGTGGTCAACGGTAGCAAGCATTTCATCAGTCACGCTAACATCGCAGATTTTGTCATCGTATTTATTGCGACCGGCGAAGAAGATTCCCCTCGTGGGAAACGTAAGAAGATCACTTGTTTTCTAGTTGACCGCGGCACACCAGGTTTCGAAATCCGTCCTGGTTATAACTCTGTCAGCCATCGTGGATACAAGAACTGCATTCTCAATTTTGATAATTGTCGTTTGCCCGCCGCTCAAATTCTGGGCGAACTTCACCGTGGTTTCGAGATGGCCAATGATTGGCTCTATGGCACTCGTTTAACCGTTGCCGCCACCAGCGTCGGACGTGCCAGGAGAGCCTTCGAGTACGCGCTGCCTTACGCTGTCGAACGTAAGCAGTTCGGTCAGTCTATCGGTAAGTTTCAGGGTGTGTCTTTTAAACTAGCTGACATGATCACTGAAATTGACGCTGCTGACTGGCTCACGCTTGCCGCCGCATGGCGACTTGATGAAGGTATGGACGCCAACCGTGAAATCGCGAGTGCCAAACTCTATGCGACAGAAATGTTAGCGCGCGTGACCGACGAAGCAATCCAGATTTTCGGCGGCATGGGTCTAATGGACGAAATGCCATTGGAACGCTTCTGGCGTGATGCGCGTGTCGAGCGAATTTGGGATGGCACGTCTGAAATACAACGTCATATTATCTCTCGTGAATTACTACGCCCGCTAGGTGGTTGATGCCTGAGTTAATGACAAATGGTTTGGAGCGTTTATTACGGCCTAAATCAATAGCTGCTATCGGAGGCTTGCAAGCTGCTCGTGTCGTCGAGCAATGTCGTCTGATGGGCTATGAAGGTGAGATTTGGCCAGTACACCCAACCAAGAAAGAGGTGGAGGGCTTGCCTGCTTTTGCCTCTATCGCTGACTTACCCGGCAGCCCTGATGGCGCTTTTATAGGCGTCAATCGACATTTAACTATCGATGTAGTCAAACAATTACGCGCCAAAGGTTGCGGCGGTGCCATTTGTTATGCGTCTGGATTTCTCGAAGCTGACGAAACTGGCGGTCTTCTACAGGCCGAACTCATCGAAGCGGCTGGCGATATGCCTGTACTTGGCCCCAATTGTTATGGTTTGATTAATTACGCCGACGGCGCCCTGCTCTGGCCTGATCAGCAAGGCGGTAAGCGATTAAAAGAGGGCCAGACTGGTGTAGCGATTATAGCGCAGTCATCTAACATCGCGATCAATTTTTCAATGCAGAAACGTGGCTTGCCATTAGCCTATATATTGACAGCTGGAAATCAGGCTTTAGTCGGCACCTCTGAAATGGCACTGACTATTCTTGATGACCCTCGCGTGACCACTCTCGGCATGTATGTCGAAGGTTTTGATTCGATTGAGTCGATGGAAGCCTTGGCCAAGAAATCTCGAAAATTGAATAAGCCGATCGTTATATACAAAGTCGGTAAAAGTGAGCACTCACAACAGGCCGCACTAACCCACACTGCCTCACTGGCCGGATCACACAATATCACCAGCGCTTTCCTTAAGCGCAATGGCTTCGGTCAGGTAGAGTCGATACCTGCCTTTCTGGAAACGCTAAAACTATTACATGTTCACGGCGTGTTACAGGGTTACCGTGTCACCTCGATGAGTTGTTCGGGTGGTGAGGCCAGCATCATTGCTGATGCAGCTGACGGTCGAAGAGTCACTTTCGACGAACTGACTTTAGCGCAAAAATCACCCATTGAAACAGCACTAGGCCCCTTAGTTACGGTCGCCAACCCGCTCGACTATCATACTTATTGTTGGGGTAACCGTGAGCTGATGGAAGCGGCTTATAGCGGCATGGTCGGCAATGGGTTTGATATGAACTATTTGATACTCGACTTCCCTCACCGCGATCGGTGCGAAGATTGGGAATGGCATATAGCGGTTGATGCTTTTGACGCTGCACTGAAAAAGAACGATGCGAAAGGTGCCATAGTGGTCGGCATGCCAGAGAATATTTCCGAGGATTACGCCGAGTCTTTTATGCAACGCGGCATTGTCAGTTTATATGGCATCGACGATGCATTAACAGCGACAGAAATAGCCGCCGATATCGGCGTAGCATGGCAGTCGGAACTACCTTCACCAACTTTAAAGCTATTAGCCCCAGCCCAAGAACGCACTACGCTGGACGAGGCAGAAGCCAAACAACAGCTATCTGACTCTGGTGTTGTCATACCACAAGGCAAGCGAATCACTTCGGTAGAGCAAGCCATAGACTTAGCCAATGAAGTAGACGATCCAGTAGTACTCAAAACCCTCGGCATTGCACACAAAACCGAACAAAATGCGGTACGACTAAACCTGCTATCAGAGTTCGAAGTAAAACAAGCAGCAATCGATCTGTTTGCTTTAAGTAAAACACTTTACCTCGAAGCCATGATTCAAGCACCTGTCGCAGAACTCATCGTTGGCATCACAAGAGACGCTCAGTTCGGATTAGTTTTAACTATTGGTAGTGGCGGTATCTTGGTAGAAATATTGAAAGACGCGCAAACCTTGATCATCCCCGCCAATCGCTGGCAAATTGAAAGTGCTGTATTGAGCTTGAAATCTGCACCATTACTGGCCGGGTATCGTGGCAAGCCAAAAGCCGATTTTGAAGCAACCGTTGATGCCATCATGGCGATACAGGACTACGCGTTAGCGAAGTCAGAAACATTAATCGAACTCGACGTTAATCCGTTACTATTGTGCGCGGCAGGCAAAGGTGCCTACGCCGCTGACGCACTCATCATACTAGAGGAAAAAAAATAAATGTCTGAAGTAGTCAAAATCAATATTGTCGGTGGTATTTTCGAACTCACACTCGACCGACCTAAAGCGAATGCCATCGATCTAGCGACGAGCCGCATCATGGGTGATGCATTTCAGGAATTCCGAGATAACCCAGATTTGCGTGTTGCTATCGTACGCACCGCTGGTGATAAATTTTTCAGCGCGGGCTGGGATTTAAAAGCGGCCGCTGATGGAGATGCAGTGGATAGCGATTACGGCGTCGGTGGCTTTGCCGGATTGCAAGAACTGCGCGGCTTGAATAAACCCGTCATAGCAGCCGTTAATGGCATGGCAGTCGGAGGAGGCTTCGAGCTGGCGTTATCGGCCGACATGATCTATGCCTCTGATCATTCCAGCTTCGCCTTACCCGAAATAAAAGCAGGCACACTTGCCGATGCCGCGACACTCAAATTACCAAACCGAATTCCTTATCATGTTGCAATGGAAATGCTCTACACCGGCAGATGGATGGACGTTCAAGAAGCGCATCGCTGGGGATTGGTCAACGAAGTATTACCCGCCGGCAAACTATACGAACGTGTATGGCAAGTCGCCGAACAACTCGAAGCTGGCCCTCCACTAGTGTTCGCTTCAATCAAAGAAGTCGCTCGTGAAACCGAAGGCATGAAATTTCAAGACGCATTAAACCGTATTACCCAACGTCAAATCGAATCCGTTGATGTGTTATACGGTAGCGAAGATGGCCAGGAAGGTTTTAAGGCTTTTGCCGAAAAGCGCGAACCAGTGTGGAAGGGGAAATAAACCTTCATTCAATCGATCCAGTCTAGCGGTTGATTCTAGTGGTTGAGTTCGGCACATTCATTTATGATGACTGATCCATATAGCCTCACTTTTATTGCTTTTACGTTCCTGCTGGCCGGTAGTGTTAAAGGCACTATCGGACTAGGATTGCCGGTCATCAGCTTGGGCTTGCTAGTCGCCAGCTTTGACCTGACCACGGCTATGGTATTAGTCATCATTCCCGCTTTTGTGACTAACGTTTGGCAGGCAATTATAGGCGGCCATGGCATAGTTATTCTCAAGCGGCTATGGCTATTCCTGTCTTTTGCCATCGCTACCATTTGGATGGGAGCAATCGCGCTGTCAACAATCAACACGCTTTACCTTTCAATTTTGCTCGGTGTGCTGTTGCTGTCTTACTCGTCTCTTAACTTTATTGGGCTTCAATTTTCAATCCAGCCACGCCAAGAAAAATGGATCGGATCATTAATGGGGGCAGCTAATGGAATATTTACTGGGATGACCGGCTCTTTATCCATGCCGGGTGTTTTGTATCTTCAGGCAATTGGCCTATCGAGAGACATGCTGGTCCAGGCGATGGGGATATTGTTTCTGCTATCAACTATTAGTTTAGCATTAGCCCTACAAAACAAACATTTACTATCTTCAGAACTGACGACCATTTCAGCATTTTCAGTTATTCCATCACTTATTGGAATGGCTATCGGCCAGCGTATAAGGAAGCAGCTCTCAGAACAGATATTTAGACGGGTTGTTTCAATCGCGATATTTTTACTCGGTACGTTCATTATCTTGAAGGCTTGTCTGTCTATGTATTAAAGTATTTTTTATGTTACGAACAGGGCTGAGCAGTTTCTGATGCGACCCCAATTTAATACACAATGATATATGTCCTGACGAGCCCGAAATCTAAATCCCCTTCAAAGATAACGACTCGGCGAGTACGGCCCTGGTGGAATGCTATGCGGCTTAGAAGAAACTAATTCGGCTATTAGCTCTCCAGTGATGGGGCCCAATGTCAAACCCATATGCGAATGCCCAAAGGCGAGCCATAAATCCTCATGGCGAGGAGCTAACCCGATAATGGGCAATGAGTCGGGCGTGCTCGGTCGGCGGCCCATCCAGGGTTCGTCTAGTAATATTTGTTCCACTGGGAATGCTTCGCGAACCCGAGGCGTCACTTTGGCTATTTGAATGGGAGTTTCAACCGTATCTCGATAGACCATGTTGGAGCCAGTCGTTACGCGTAGTCCTGTATTCATTGGGATCATCACGAAACTGCCATCAACATCAAATACTGGGCGGGTTAAACCCTTGTTTGATGGTGTCTGAAAAACGGTGTGATATCCGCGTTCGATAACAATTGGATTGTGATATCCGAGTGGCTTTAAAAGAGCAGGAGTCCATGCCCCCATACAAACCACGAGTTTTTCGACAGTATCTTTACCCTGATCACTAATGATATCCCACTGATTTGATCGGCTCAAAATTTGCTTCACTTCTGCCTGCTTGAACTCCCCGCCCAGAGACAAAAAAAGCTCCGCATAACATTGTGAAAGCGCCTGTGGATCGCGTAGTGACTGTGATTCTTCTATTAGAAGTCCTTTTTCAAAAATATTGTGCAGATCAGGCTCGAGATCATTACACTCGGCTTTATCGATAACCGAATACTTTACACCACACTGATCGAACAACTCTCTTTCTAGAGCGTTACGATCAAATGTATCTGGGTTTCGATAGAGCTTTAGGGCGCCAACTGAATTAAGCAAATGCCCAGCATTCGACTGCTTGATCCACTCCAGATGTTTTTCGACCGATGGCAAAGTCAACTTGCTCATGGCCAGCCCATCGTTTATGTAAGTCTTACGATTGCAGCGCAGTAAAAATTTGGTGAGCCAAGGCAACAACCAGGGTAAATGCGAATAGTGCATCAGAAAGTCGTTTTCTTGGTTAGTCGCAAGTCGGAACAAACGGCCTAATAGTTCTGGGCTTGCGAGCGGCATAACCGAGCTTAGACTCAGAATACCAGCATTGCCATGGGATGTTTCCTGACCAAAGCCACGTCGATCAACAAGGGTCACCTGATAGCCTTTTTGCTGCAGCTCTAGGGCACAACAAATACCAACTATGCCAGCACCCAGTACTGTTATTTTACCTCGCCGCATTTATTGCTATTCCCGAAGCAGAGAGTGCAAGTGTGTCCACTCGCATTAAAGCAATTGATTTAAAATTTTATCAAACCTAGTTCGCTTCATATTTTTAAGTAACCTTTTAACTTCAGCTGGATAGTCAGAAGTATTATCTATTTCATCAAAGTGATTCACCTTTGTGCAGTGCGCCATAACTAGGCTTAGTTCGGCGTCAAATTTATTGATCAGTTGTTGGCTAGGGTCTTGAACTAAAATGCCATTTTCCAGGTCCAGTCGCCAGGCCCTTGGATTGATATTGTGACCGGTAATTAGATAGTTAGTTTGGTCACTGTTTATCCCTTTCAGGTGAAAGCTATTCGATTGATCTCGCCATAGATGAACTTCGAGACACCCAGTATCGATATGTTTTTGGTTAGATTTCAGAAAGCTTTTTAAATTTGATTCATAAACATAAGGTAATATACCTATTTTTTCAAAATCTTCCCCCTCAGGAATATAGAAATCGTTTGCTTTTTTATCTCCTACAATCACTGTAACTTTTATTTTTTTCCTCAGTAGTTGCAACGCGGCTTTATGCACTTTGGAGGGGAAATTAAAGTAAGGTGTGAAAATAATAATTTCTGTTTTAGTTTGCTTTATCAATTGTAGGATAGTTTTATTGAGTTGGTTTTTACGGCTACCAAACCCAATTAGGGGCGTCAAACTGATATCAGTTTTCTCACTAGGTCTACTCACTATAAACTGATATTCAGACCCACGGAGCGAGATTTTTTGGCGCCGGAGTGCTGGGCGGAAGCTTTTTACCGGCACAATCTGGTCATTGGTGAGTAACTGTACTGCGTCACTATTAGTGAGGTTTTTATTCAAGTATCTGACAAAGCTGTCTGCGAGATCGGCACTATTGATAACTTGGTATCTGTCGGCCCGATAGCGATCTGCATAATGCAGGTATATGTCATTAATACTCGCACCGCTGTAAAGCACAGTATCATCAAACACTAATCCTTTCAGGTGAAGGACACCCAAGAATTCTCGGCTTTTGACTGGCACGCCATAAATCTCGATAGGATGTTGATACTGACCGTTTAGCTCGCGGTACAAACCGATATTGCCAGTTGATGTTTTATGCCCAATGAGGCCGCGTTGGGCGCGCAGGAAATCAACGAATACTTTGATATCAAGCTGTGGATTTTTCTCCTTCGCTTCGTATAAAGCCGTTAATACAGCCGTACCTGCCGCGTCATCCTGTAGATAAAGCGCAGCAATATAGATTCGGCTTTTTGCGGATTCAATGAGCTCGAAGATTTTGCTCTGATAGTCCTTCGTGCTAGGCAATATAGAAAAATCATCTTTAGAGATTCTAAATGTGCTTAGCTGATCAAAATAATTACCACGGCCTAAATTCATACTCATTCAAAGGCAATCAAAAGAAGGATGCTGATTCTACCACCATCTTGGCAGTATTCATGCATACTCTTCCATTGCTACATCAGATGCAGACCATTCATTGAACTCTGGTGTTGTTTGCCTTGGCGTGAGCCTCACTGATAGAAATTTGGCGAGAATTTTAATTTGAGCTATATTGACGACCTTGTGCACAGATCTGTCATTCATAGTCAGCTTGGAGTGCCTCTAAAAATAGTAATTTTTTTGTGACCTGTTTTTGCTCTTGCAAAACAGTCATACATACCATCCATGGCAATAAGTGCAAGGAAGCACCGCGCTGAGAACCAGAGTGTACGATAGTACATGAGGGTCGACCGGGCTGGCGCACCAGCACTGAGCTGACGCCGCAATCGCGGGAAAAGTGCATTTTTAGAGATGCCCGTATTTACTCAATTGAGGTTTTATAGTGAAATACAACACACTAGGTAACAGCGACATAAATGTCAGCGAAATCTGTCTTGGAACCATGACCTGGGGGGAGCAAAACTCTGAGGCCGAGGCGTTCCAACAAATGGACTTTGCGCTCGATCAAGGTGTTAACTTTTTTGATACCGCTGAGATGTACCCCGCCAGCCCAATTTCTGCCAAGACCTGGGGCAATACCGAAAAAATCATGGGCAACTGGTTTAAGCAGTCGGGTAAACGTGATCAGGTCGTGTTAGCCACCAAGGTTTCAGGGGAAGGACTAGATTGGGTTCAAGATGGCGTCAATATTTCTCCCTCCAAAATTGCAATCAGTATCGAAGGTAGTCTAAGAAGACTACAAACAGACGTGATTGATCTATACCAGCTTCACTGGCCTAACCGTGGTTCATATCATTTTAGGCAGAACTGGCGCTTCGATCCTACGTCACAAAACCGTGCAGAGACACGAAACCACATACTGGAAACACTAGAGGCTTTGCAGCGGCTGGTAGATGAAGGCAAAATTAGGCAGATCGGGTTGTCGAATGACAGTTGCTGGGGAATCAGTCAGTGGCTACAAATCGCCGATGCGAACCAATTGGCTCGGGTCGCAACGACTCAAAACGAATACAGCCTCATGTGCCGCATTTATGACCTCGACCTAGGCGAACTCTCGCACAATGAAAACGTAGGCTTATTAGCTTACTCACCGCTCGCCACCGGCTTATTGACAGGTAAGTATACATCAAACAATATACCCGCTGGGTCGCGCAGAAGTATCGGAGCTGATCTAGGCGGAAGGTTTGATGACAATAGCTCACAAGTGGCTGACGCTTATGTCGCCTTAGCCCGAAAGCATGGTCTTGACCCTTCACAGATGGCGCTCGCCTTTTGCAACCAACGACCATTCGTCACCTCGAATATTATTGGTGCAACAAACCTAGAGCAATTGGCGATTAATATTGGTTCCACAGAAATACAGCTGAGTGATGAGGTACTAGAAGACATCTTCCAGATATACCGCAAAAACCCAACACCATTTTAAGGACATCTCTAAAAATGTACTTTTTTTACGATTGCCGTGTCATCTCCGTGCTGGTCCGCCAGCCCGGTCGATCCTCATGTACTATCGTACACTCCGGTTCTCCGGGCGGTGCTTCCTTGCACTTATT
>JBLHID010000105.1:0-10623 GCA_047615545.1 Polaribacter sp. | reverse complement strand
GTCACCAACGTATTAAAACGTGACGAAGCCGTCGGCAGACGCCTCGACTTTTTAATGCAAGAACTTAACCGCGAAGCGAATACCCTATCGTCCAAATCAGAAGACAGTGTTAGCACTCAATGGTCGGTAGACTTGAAAGTGCTAATCGAGCAAATGCGAGAGCAGGTGCAGAACATTGAGTAATAACTGAACTATGAGCATCACCAAGTGAACATCGGTCAACAAATGCAGGCGCTTTACGGGCGCTTCGGCGATATCGACGAAGTGACGATAGAGCTGCATAAAGAACTATTGGCGATTAATGTACGCAATCGTACAGCGGAGGCGACTGTATTTTTGCAGGGCGCGCAATTGAGTCAATACCAACCGCATAAAGAGCGGGGCGTTATCTGGCTAAGCCCTGACTGTGAATTTAAGATTGGCTCGCCATTGCGAGGTGGCATTCCAATTTGTTGGCCTTGGTTTGGTGCACTGGATAAAAACCCTGAGTCTCTCCAGCAACAAGTCTGCTCAAGTGTTGGGCAAGCACATGGTTTGGTGCGGGCGCTTGAATGGGAGGTGGACTTTGTAACGGCGGTTAGTTTAGATGAAACTGAGTTGCAAATGAGCCTTGCCCTTGATCCTAGTGAGCTGTGGCCGTTTGCCTGCAAGCTGGTAATGAAATTCACTATCGGTGCTCAGCTCACTTTGTGTTTTGAAGTGCAGAATAATGATAGTAAACCGTTTGTTTTCACGAACGCTTTGCATAGCTACTTTGCGATTGGAGATATAACACACACAATGATCAGTGGGCTGGATAGCAAACCCTTTATTGATGCGTTAAACGGGTGGGAAGGGTTCACTCAAAAGGGTGATATTGCGATTGATGGCGAGATAGATCGTATTTACGAGACTGATGGAGATGATATTCATATTGTCGATAGCCAGTGGCAACGGCAAATTTCAATCGTTAGTAAAAGTAGCACCAACGCGGTCGTTTGGAACCCCTGGGAAGAGAAGTCTAAACTATTGTCTCAATTTGGTGATTCGAGTTTCAAGCAAATGCTTTGTGTCGAGTCGGCTAATACTGGTAGTGACTGTGTGACGTTACAACCAGACGATCGGCATATCCATGTGTTGGATGTGATGAGTCAGGCGTTGCCGTTACAATCGGTATGATCCTCTAGTCTAGCTCATTCGTGCCGTGAAGTAGTCCCGGATATGGCCGGACAGCACGCGTGAGGCAACGCCGATTGGATAGCAACGATGAAATGGTATGGGTTTTGGGGCTTCTATCGCGACACTGGTTGATTGCCCTTTAAGTGCCCGTGCCAACTGCCTGCCCATGCTGGTTGCGGTTGTAATGCCCCTTCCGTTGTAGCCAAGCCCTGCAAATGCATTATTGCCGAGCTTTGTTAGTAGCGGTCGCATTGGAGTGGTGATGGCGACATAACCTGCCCAGTCATATTCCCAATCTACCGAGGCGAGCGAGGGGAATAGCTTTATCGCTTGTTTTTTTAGGTGGCGAGTATCTAGCATACCAACTAACTCTCCACTGCCGGTTGAGCCGATATTGCCTAATAAGTTGCCACGTGACCCAAACACCAGTCGGTTTGATTCATCGATTCGATAATAGGCGGGAATACCGGCATATTCTGCGACTGGTCGTCTGCTCGGCAGTATTTTGGACGCAATTTCTTCTGGCAGAGGCTTAGTTGCCGCGATCATGCTCGCGACCGGCACGATAGTTTGCGCTAGGCCCGGCCAGAGTTTGTCGGTATAGCCATTGGTACCAATGACGAGGCGGTTGCATTTGATGGTGCCTTTGTCGGTTTTAACTAACCACCCTTTTTTCGCATCCTTGCCATCAGCTGTAATCGAAACTGCCTGCGTATTTTTGAATATTTGAACGCCTTGTTGAAGGCAGGCTTGGGCGAGGCCTTGGGCGTACGAAAGTGGTTGAATACTACCACCACGATGGTCGTACAGGCAGGCATCATAGGCGTTGCTGCCAATCATATCAGCGGTTGCTTTGGCATCTAATAATTCTACATCAGCGCCATAATTTTTCTGAAAATCGACCCAGTCTCTTAGATATTGATAGCCTTTTTTACCACGAGTGGCAATCAAATTGCCGGTATTAATCGAATGGCAGTCAATCTTGAATTGCTCGATTAAGCCAAACACGAGCTTTGCCGACTGGTCTTGCATCCGTATGAATGGATCGAATTGCTGTCCAGGATACAGTTTCTTAAGCTGGTTAACCGGTGCTTTCCAATGTGGAATAATCTGCCCACCATTACGTCCAGAACAGCCCCATCCTGGTTGGGCCTGATCAATAACGACGATATCTTTAATAGGACCGGATTGGGTAGATTTACCAATAATGGTTTCGTCATTATTATCGTCATCACCAACCGCACCAATGGCGTGCAGCGCTGTCGACAAACCGGTGTATCCCGCACCGATGATGAGCAGGTCGGTATCGATGTCATGCTGCTGACAGTCAAACACATCGAGTGGCTCGGCAGTCGCTTTCCATAGACTATCGGGTAATTCGAAGGTGGGTTTCATGGTCGTGTTGGTCATGGGTAATACTCGATATTGTCAGCGCAAAATATCAATCCATGATGAGCCTAAACAAAGCAGTATATTTTGATGGTTTCCACTGTCAATCAGTTACCTTGAAATCGGGCTTGGGTTAAAATTGTTAATTGATTTTTGGGAAGACGTCCGGTTGGCTCGTTTTCGATGTACAATCGCCCGCCTAATTCACGACCTAATTAAAAATGACTTTTTGTACACAACTCCTCGTGCCTATCCAATTTAAGTGATGTTCAAGAAACTCAACTTACAGCAGTTTAGTGCAAGCCTAATATTGGTGTTGGCTTTAGTATCGATGCTGATCTGGAGCTGGTCTTTGCAGCTAATTGTCGATAATGGCAACCAAGCACTGATGCAGCAAACGAAACAGTTGAGAGCGTCACAAATTGGTCACTTGCAACAAAAACAACAGTTGTGGCTGCAATCGCAGTATTACCTTATCAGCGCCGTAATCAAAACAGAAAGCCAACGTGAGTACTTGCAGTCTTTCTTGTGGGGGTACTATCAGCGAAACCCCAATATATGGACTGTCGCGCTGCTCGAACCAGATTTGGTGGGCGAGCTGACATCAAAAGCAGTTATGCCAGGTTGCCTAATGCTCGACAAGGTGAGCTTAAAGTCCGTGTCAAATTCGTTTGTGCCATTGATATCGAGTTGTCATATTGATGGTAAAGCCTTACTCGAAATTGCTGGGCCTGTGGCAGGGAGTGACGCCGTGCTGATTGTCAGTATGGATTACTTCAGTTTTATGACCGAATTGTTGGGAGTGACTCAAGATAAAATAAGCTTGAATGCCGTTACAGATAGCCCGCTTGAATTTACAGAGCTGGTGTATGGTGCCGCACCAGAAAATGCATTTGAAATAACTATTGCTAATCATAGCCAAACGTTTGGTGTGGTTCGATTGTCATGGCAGCCGATCGATTATTTCGACTTATGGTTGCAGCAAGTTTTGCCGGTGCTTATTTTATTGCTGCTGGTTGCGGGTGCGGTGTATGCAATGATCCATCGTGGATTAATTCGCCCCGTACTTGATCTTGCTGAACGCATGTACGAGGTATCTGCCAGTCAATATAGTAATGTTGATCGAGAGCCCAATGCAGTGAAACCAGGGCTATTAGCGTTATACCATTACTTTAGTGCTTTGCAAAACATGGTGAAACACGATGCACTGACCGGCCTCAACAACCGCATTATATTCGAAGATAGGGTCGCTCAGGCGCTGAGTGAAAGCAAACGATCGGGTAAAAAACATTCGTTGATATTGATGAGTATTACTAACCTTGATGACATTAGCCATCGACAAGGTCAGTATGTCGCGGATGGATTGATCAAACAGTTTAGTCTTCGTTTGCTATCGGCTTTGCGTGACTCAGACAGCGTATCGCGTTTTGATAAAAACATTTTTGCCATTTTGTTAGAAGTGAATGACAACGATACATTTTCTGGCCTTGTAGAGAAACTGTATTTGTCGTTAGTGAAACAATTTACTATCCATGGTCGAGAGTTGGACATTACACTCAATGTCGGTATTGCAATCTATCCAGAGCATGGTGCTAACATGGACGAATTATATCGTAACGCCAGCCTCTCGCTGATGAATGCAGCTGATGACGAATGGCCTATTGCGTTCTACAAGGGTGATGATGACAAGGCCGAATTTACAGCTTTAACCATGATTCAATCACTGCGAAAAGCGATTGATAACGAAGAATTCAAGTTAGTGTTTCAGCCAGTGGTCGACCTAAGTGATCATAAAACAGTGTATCTCGAAGCCCTGTTACGTTGGAAGGAAAACAACGACCATCAGACATCCATCGAAAAAACAATTCTACTCGCCGAAAGAAATAATTTGATAAAGCCTCTCACTAACTGGATTTTTGTTGTGGTTTGCAAATATCTACAGACATTGAATATTGGTAGTCTGGTGATAGGTATTAATCTCTCGATGATTGATCTGCATGATAAAAAACTACCGAAACGCATCGAAGGGTACTTAAAGCAATATCAGATCAATCCATCACAGATAGTGATCGAAATTACCGAAGGCCAAATCATGCAAAGGCCTGATGATGTGATCGAAATTTTATCCAAGCTGGCGTTGATGGGCTTGTCACTGTCGATTGATGATTTTGGTACAGGCCAAGCATCACTCACTTACCTGAAAAAGCTACCAGTCGAAAAACTCAAGATTGACCAATCATTTGTGCGTGACATCGACAAAGATCCCGATGATCAATTAATCGTCAAAGCGACCATTGAGCTGGCGCATACGCTTGGTATGAAGGTGACTGCCGAAGGCGTCGAAACAGCTGAGGGGTATGAGCTACTGCGTCAAATGAAGTGCGACTATGTTCAAGGCTATTATATCAGTCGCCCGATTGAGGCTGATCAAATCGCCAGTTGGTATGATGATGCGGTGGTTAATAATACCGAGGCTCGTTAAGCAGCTAGTTATCGTCAAATCAAGCCACGCTCCGAAAAGCACGTGGTGTCGTCACCAACAATAACGTGATCCAAAACCCTAATGTCGACCAATGCCAGCGCCTTTTTTAAGCGCTCGGTTATCTGAATATCCGATTGGCTTGGTTCGGCAATACCCGACGGGTGATTATGGGCGAATATAACGCTGGCGGCGTTGTCGGCCAAAGCCTGCTTGACGACCTCACGCGGGTACACACTAGCGCCGTCGATCGTACCATGGAACATTTCGCGGTAGACGATCACTCGGTTTCGGTTATCGAGCATGACACAGACAAACACTTCCTGTTGCCTGTCACGGAGTTGGCTGTGCAAATAGGCGATGGTTTGGGCAGGGTTGGTCAGGCAGTCATCACGTTTCATGCTTTCGGACAAATGGCGGTTGGCCATTTCGAGCACCGCTTGTAATTGAGCGAATTTAGCATTACCAAGTCCTTTATGGGCGCAAAATTCTGTTTTAGAGGCTGTGAGTAGAGCGCGCAGTGAGCCAAAGCTGGTGAGTAGCTGGCGCGCCAGCCCGACAGCTGAAACCCCCTTTATGCCGGTACGGAGAAAAATTGCCAGTAGTTCGGCATCGGAAAGACTTGATGCGCCTTTGAGTAAAAGTTTTTCGCGAGGCCTTTCTTCACTGGGCCAGTCGGTAATTGCCATATCTAATCCTTTAGTCAGCATGTGTGGGTCATTCTTAAAGACACCCTTTACGTAGGCGTCTTTGTCATTAAAATAGCGTATATGAATTCAACTCTCAAGAAAAAAATATTACTGGGAATCACAGGGGGCATAGCCGCTTATAAATCAGCGGAGCTGGTTCGGTTGCTAATTAAGGCTGAATTTGAAGTGCGCGTGGTGATGACAAAATCAGCACGCGAATTTGTGCAGCCTCTGACCTATCAGGCGTTGAGCGGTCATCGCGTATACACCGACACTTTCGATGGTGAAGCCGATTCGGCGATGGACCATATCGAGCTAGCGCGATGGGCTGATTTAATGCTGATAGCACCAGCCTCGTCTAATTCACTAGCAAAGCTGGCCAATGGTTATGCTGATAATTTGTTACTAACGTTATGTCTCGCCTGCAAAAAAACAGTCGCAGTAGTGCCAGCTATGAACCAGCAAATGTACCTCAACTCGGCGACAAAAGACAATATAGCCCGGCTGATGCAACAGCGAAAGTTGATCTGGGGGCCAGCATCAGGCGAGCAAGCCTGTGGTGATATAGGTCCAGGACGAATGCTCGAACCGGAGGCCATTGTGAAGCGAGTGATTGCACATTTTGAACCCGGAAAACTGACGGGTAAGACTGTTTTGATCACAGCTGGTCCAACCCGAGAACAGATCGACCCAGTCCGGTATGTTAGCAATAAAAGCTCTGGAAAAATGGGATATGCGTTGGCGTTGGCCGCGTCTCAGGCGGGCGCTTCAGTGGTTTTAATCAGTGGCCCAGTCTGTTTAGCCGTACCAGAGCAAGTGAAGCGTGTTGACGTGTTGAGCGCGATAGACATGCGCAATGCGGTGATCCAACGCGTTGAACAGGCAGATATTTTTATCGCCTGCGCGGCGGTTGCCGATTATCGAGTGGCCGAGGTGTCCGATCAGAAAATCAAGAAATCGGCTGAAACTATGCAAATCAACTTGATCCGCAATCCAGATATCGTGAGCGAAGTCGCCCAGTTGGAAAACAAACCATTCACCGTTGGTTTTGCTGCTGAGACCCAAAATTTAGCTGAATATGCTCTGGGGAAACTGGCACGTAAAAATCTTGATATGATTGCCGCTAATCTGGTCAGCGATGGCAATGCATTTGAAAAAGAGTGCAACGAGTTGCTGGTGATGTGGCCGGGTGGGGAACAAAATTTGGCTTTTGCGAGCAAAGATGAAATTGCCCGTCAACTTATAGATTTGATAGTGGGTCGCTACCTTGTTGTTGACGAAAGCTGAAACCGCTGAGCCGAACCTTCACATATTGACCCGATAACATAGACTCTGACATTAAGCCTCAAAATCAAACATGGCTGGTAACTAAATGAACGTAAACAGCACTATGAATAAGAATAGCGTCGCCGAAATTCTGATCGAAGCATTGCCTTATATTCAGGCGCTCGACCGAAAAACAGTGGTCATAAAATTTGGCGGTAACGCGATGGTTGACGAAGCGCTAAAAAGCAGCTTTGCACAGGATATCGTTTTATTGAAACAGATAGGGGTGAATCCCGTCATCGTTCATGGTGGTGGCCCTCAAATCGGTAAATTGCTCGAGCAAATCGGTAAAGAAAGCCGATTTATCGAAGGCATGCGAGTCACCGATAACGAAACCATGGATGTCGTTGAGATGGTGTTAGGTGGTTTGGTCAACAAGCAAATAGTATCATTGATCAATCGACACGGTGGGCGAGCGGTTGGTCTGACCGGTAAAGATGGCGGCATGATTAACGCGCGTAAAATGAAACTATCGCGTGGTGATGTTGAGCAAAGTGACCTAGGACAGGTGGGTGAAGTTGAAAGCATAGATCCATCGGTCGTGAAGATGTTGGATAACGATCGCTTTATTCCGGTAATTGCGCCCATCGGCGTTGGCAAAGATGGAACCTCGTACAATATTAATGCTGATTTGGTTGCGGGTAAACTGGCATCAGTATTAGGCGCTGAAAAACTCTTACTGCTGACGAATACGCCAGGTGTACTTGATCTTGATGGTAAGTTACTGACCGGTATTGATGCGGCTGAAACTGAACGTTTGATTGCATCGGGTGTGATTCATGGCGGTATGTTACCCAAAGTTGACTGTGCGCTAGAGGCCGTTAAATCGGGTGTTAAAACCAGTCATATTATTGATGGTCGGGTTAAACATTCGGTGTTGCTGGAATTGTTGACGGATACAGGTGTAGGTACTTTAATTCAAGGGCATCTCTAAAAATACACTTTTTTCGCGAATGCCTCTCGTGGCCTCGTTGTCCCTACTGTTGGTGCATCGTTACCTATATGTAACTAATTAGAATAACGCAGGAGCTGTTGTCAAGGAGCAAAAGTAGGTCACAAAAAAAACACTATTTTTAGAGGCGCCCTAGACGGATTTGACTCGCTCATTGCGATAAAAACCAATGGTGATTAGCAGCATCACTCAGCTACAGGTGAAAGATGGGTTAAGTAGGCTAAATAGTCCATTTAATCATGACGTGATATTGGTTTAGCCCCTGCAATTGATACCATTTACCCTGTAGTGGCTTTCACTATCAACCCACTGAGCGATCTTGCTCATTACCTAGTCTTTATAATTGGCTAAAGCGCAAGGGGAAAACAGGAAGTCTCTGTTACCCCTTGCGCTTCTATGAGTATCATTCAGACATTAATTGCGATAGCGCTTTATCTACACAAGCAATTGTATGCTCTATCTGCTCATCGCTGTGGGCCGAACTAACAAACCCCACCTCGAAAGCCGACGGTGCTAAGTAAACACCCTGCTCAAGCATCAAATGAAAAAACTGTTTGAATCGTTCAGTATTGCAACGGTTCACATCGGCAAAGCTATTCACCTGCATTTGGTCGGTAAAAAACAAACCAAACATAGCACCTGCCTGATTTGCCTGCATAGGGATGTTGTTTGCCTTGGCTGCCGCAAGCACACCTTCAATTAATCGACTGGTTTTCGCGATTAGCACCTCGTAAAAACCAGGGCGCGAAATGATTTCTAGGTTTTTCAGCCCCGCCGCCATCGCTACCGGATTACCCGCCAATGTACCGGCTTGATATACTGGCCCAATGGGCGCTATGTAATCCATTATTTCCGCCCGCCCGCCAAAGGCACCGACGGGCATACCGCCGCCGATAATCTTCCCCAGCGCTGTCAGATCAGGTTTGATGTTGTAGTGCCCTTGCGCACCGGTTAAACCGACCCGAAATCCGGTCATGACCTCATCCAGAATCAAAACACTACCCGATTCATCACAACAACCCCGTAATGTTTCAAGAAAACCAGCAGCTGGTGGAATGCAGTTCATATTTCCAGCCACTGGCTCGACGATAATACAGGCTATTTCTGAACCCATTTGAGTAAACAATTGCGCTACCTGCTCAGCATTATTGTATTCAAGTGTGAGTGTATTGGCCGCCAAGGCAGCTGGCACACCGGGTGAATCGGGCACACCTAATGTCAGCGCCCCAGAGCCAGCCTTGACTAATAGCGAGTCAGAATGGCCGTGATAACAGCCTTCGAATTTGACAATTTTGTCACGACCAGTGAAGCCGCGTGCTAACCGAATCGCGCTCATGGTCGCCTCGGTGCCAGAGCAGGTCATTCGCACCTTATCCATATTAGGCATGACCGAACAAATTTGCTCAGCCAGTTCGACTTCAAGCTCTGTCGGCGCACCAAAACTCAATCCCTTTCGGGCCACGTCACAGACTGCGTTGATAATTTCAGGGTTGGCATGACCACAAATCATCGGCCCCCATGAGCCAACATAATCAATATAGGATTTGCCATCTACATCGAATAAACAGGCACCCTCGGCATGGTCGAAAAAAAGTGGTGACCCACCGACTCCGTTAAAAGCGCGTACTGGAGAATTGACGCCCCCAGGGATAACCTGAGTGGCGCGTTGCATTAGTGATACTGATTTTGACATCGTTATTCGTCTCTTAAAGTGTGTTCCATAATGAAAGGTGTTGGAGTTGGGCGTACTTTAATCCTCGTCGTGCATCCAGTAAAGTCTCGATGGTTGATACTGACCCATGCCATATCGAGTACCGTGTTTTAAGCTTTGCCAGCAATAATTCTGTGCTTCACGACAGGCGCTCAAACAATCCAAACCCTGAGCCATTAAAGCCGCCAGACTAGCCGATAAGGTACAACCAGCGCCATAAAAATCAGGGTCGAGACGCGGCCATTCAAATTGCTCGATCACTCGATAATTATGATGCAACGAATTTACCACCGAGGCACCCGGCTCACGTCGGCCACTGAGCAATACATGCTCGCAACCTTTGTCCATCAACCCCGTCATCATCGCCGCCAAATTATCGGCCTCAGGAATCAACATGCCTGCTTCAGCTGGGCTAAGTGTCATAATATCCGCGTGATGAATCAGTAACTCTCTAATCGATTCAACGACATCATTATCAGCCAGCTCCATACCATTACTGCAAATGAGCATCGGATCAAATACGACCGGGATATCAGGGTAATCGAGTAAAATACCATGAACTGCCTGGACACCCTCATCACTGCCAATCAGACCAATTTTGATCACATCGACCGGCGTGTCTTCGAGAACCGCTCGCGCACTTTGCACAATAATATCGTCATCGATGGGTATGAGGCTCGATACCATTTGTGAATCCTGCACACTCAGACAGGTAATCACCGTACTCGCATGGCAACCCTGACTGACTATAGCCTCAATATCCGCTGCCATACCACTAGCACCCGTCGCATCGTGTGCCGAAAAACACAGAACAACTGGCGATTTAGGTCTACTCGTCATTTCAGACATCTTCATCTTCGACTTGAAAAAGGCGTCGATTATAGCGGCAATCCTATTGGGATTAAATTACTTAACCACT
>JBLHID010000104.1:0-10689 GCA_047615545.1 Polaribacter sp. | reverse complement strand
AGCTTAAAAACGGGGATAACAATCCTGGGTTTGGTCCAATATAACGTGAGCGCTATGCTAAAAAAATGATAATTGGTCTATGTGTTTTTGTGACGCCTTATGTATACGCAAGCTCGCTACTCGAGCCTGTTGATAATCTTAGCCGTATCACGCAGGCATCTAAAGCGTCAAAAAGAATTGTGATTGTGTTTGTAACGCAGCCAGAGTGTGGTTATTGCGACTATGTTGAATCCGTTCATATCGAACCTATGTTACGCAAAGGCATCTTCGAGAATGTCGTGGTTGTACGAGAACTGGATCTAGCCACAATCTCTATCACGGATTTTTCGGGTAAATCTATCAGTCCGGGTAAATTTGCGCGGCGTTACGATGCCGAGTTCGCACCTTCACTATTGTTTCTTTCTACCCAGGGAAAGGAATTGCACGAGCCAATAATCGGTGTTGGTTCGCGTGACTATCATGGCTACTATCTTGATAAAGCGATTGATTAGGGAAGACGCTCAGTAAGGTAATGTCGAATCCAAACGTAAGAGCAGTTGCCACCAATTGGCGACAACTGAAACGCCAGATTTAGCTATAATTATTACATTTCCTTTTGATATAAGCCATCTAGGGTCACCATAGCCTCGTGTGTGCTTAGATAGATGCTTCCGGGCTTTAGCCGTTCAAGAAAATCGGTAGTTCGAAGTTTATCTTCGACGGGACCTTTAATCTCGGACAGGTGGAGTTGTACACCTGAATCGCTCAGTTCTTCTATTAACCTTTCCAGGGTTTCCAATGCACTGGAATCAATAAAGTTCACTGCGCTGAAAATGAGTAGTAGATGTTCGATCTCTGGGCGCTTCGCCACTGCCGATAGCAGGTAATTCTCGAGTGAACCGGCATTAGCAAAATAAAGGCTCTCGTCAACGCGCACGGCCATTACCTTCTCCGTAGTATGAACTGAGTGGCGCTCCACATTTCTAAAATGCTCAGTGTTGCCGACACGCCCAACCACTGCAATGTGTGGCCGACTGGTGCGCCAAAGATAGAGTACAAGAGACAATACAACGCCAGCTATAATGCCTAATTCGACCCCAAGCACTAGCGTGGTAATCATTGTGGTAACAAGCGAAAGTCCATCGGCTTGGTTGTAACGCCACATGGTTGAGATCAACCGTAAATTAACCAAACCAAGAATAGAAACGATAATGATGACAGCGAGTACTGCTTGTGGCAGATAATAGAATAGCGGTGTAAACCATCCGACGGCAAGCGCAATAATACCGGCTGTTATGATGCCAGCCATTTGAGTGTTTGCACCGGCGCTAAAATTAACCGCTGAGCGACTAAATCCGCCACACACTGGGCTGCCACCGGTAAATGCTGAGCCTATATTAGCGATACCAAGACCTACTAGTTCCTGGTTCACGTTGATCGCCTGGCGGCGTCTGCTGGCCAGCACCTTTGCAATCGATACACTTTCAACAAAACTAACTAAAGCGATCAGCATGGCGGCAGGGATAAGTTCGACCCATAGTTCTTTATCGAATTCGGGCAGAGTCCAGCCGGGTAGACCAGCGGGAATTGCGCCAACAATGTTGATGCCAAAGTTTTGATCGAGTTGCATTAAGGCAACGGCTGTCGTCGCGAGCGCCACCAGAATAAGAGGACTGGACTTAGAAGCCATACTCACAACATTCTCGGAAACCCCTAATCGTGCCAATAATTGCGGAAGAAAAGAACGTAGTGCAAAAAACACCATCAGGCTTACAGCGCTAAACACCACAGATGCTTGACTAATATCCGTACTGTGCTCAAAGATGTAACCTATCTTTTCAAAGATAGATAAGTCACTCGGCATAGGTAAGCCTAGCAAGTGTTTAAACTGACTGAATGCGATCAAGATCGCAGCGCCGCTGGTAAACCCAGACATCACGGGGTGGCCCAGAAAGTTAGCAATGAAACCAAGGCGAAAGACGCCCATCAAAAACAGCATGAGTCCTATTAGCAACGCCAGTACAAGGGCTGCTCCATAATACGCGCTGGAGCCAGGCACGGCGACGGAGGCGAGCACCGTCGCGACCATGATTGACGCCACCGCAACCGGCCCTACCGCGAGGACTCGACTACTGCCAAACAAAGCATAAAGAATAGGCGGCAGGATACTGGCATATAGCCCCACTTGTGGTGGCAAACCAGCTAACAGCGAGTAAGCCATAGCCTGCGGAATCAGCAGCATTGCAGTAATACCACCCGCAATTAAATCACCTGACAGATCGTCGCGACGATAAGCACGAAGCCAGCCAAATGCCGGCACCAATTGTTGTAGTTGAAATGACATTTTGTTATCTGCTGAGTCAGCGGTTAGGGTTAGGTACTAGTCTCGCCTAGGAATTGTGGAGCACGAACTAGGAGCTTGTCCGAGAATAGAAGGCCCTACTGCGGAAAAGCTGATTATGGCCAGATTTGTCCATGATTTTCGTTAAATAGCCCTGCTATTCGCCTCAAATCATGAATAAATCTGACTCAAACCAGCTTCCCCCTCGCTACGACCCCTATTCTCGGACAAGCTCCTAGGCCGACTGATTAAGGTCAGGACGATTGTAAGGTAGGTAGGTCAGCATACTGGCCATGGCGCAAGTACCCGAGATGCCCGCAAAAAGCAGACCTCCGCCCATCATCGCGCTTAAGCTGAAAAACCATGGAGATACCATTAAGCCCAACGCGACACCCAGCACCATAAACATACCAACGAGAATTTGAACCTGACGCATGATACTAATGGGCGCTTTCTTATTAAGAAATGTTGACAGTCCTGCTGCCTTCCAGCCTTCCATGCCTTTATCAAGGATATAGACTTCACTGCATCCAGAGCCAAGTAGTTCAGTTGAAGCCTGATGTGTCCGATTGCCACCGGCACAATGGAAAACAACTTTTTTACCGTCAAAACGATTGAAGTCGGTTTCTGTAAAGCAGGATAATGGTGCTAATACCGAGCCTACAATGCGTTCACGAGCGAATTCGTCAGCTTCACGAATATCGATGAGTACAGCCTCATCATTAGCGAGCCAGTCATTCAGTACTTGGGGAGTGATTTTTGATATAACGTTAGTCATGGTGTAGTCCTAGTTTATTTAAGAAAGTGGGTTGCAATAAGTGGTATACAAAAACGTGATCATTTTTTTAATATCCTCACGTGCTAGTGAGTAATAAATAGTTTGGCCATCCCGACGAGACTCAACAATCTTCTCTAGGCGCAACAAATTCAATTGCTGTGACATGGCGGGCATTCGAATCTCGAGCATCTCGGCCAACTCACCGACCGAGCGCTCTCCCTCAGTTAACTGACACAGCACCATTAGGCGATTCGTATTAGATAGTGTCTTCATCAATGCACTAACTTCCGCGGCGTTCTTTTGCATGGTTTCAATATTCATACTTGCAATAGTATGCAAGTATGAATATGATGTCAACTCTGAATTCAATTATTTGCCATCTTTAATTTGAAAGGTGGCGACCACTAGCGAGAAACTATATGAAACCTCAAGTACATGCGTTCTTTCACTCACCCTCTAGCACCGTTTCTTATGTGGTGACCACGCCAGACAGTAATCATTGCGCTATTATTGACCCGGTGCTCGATTTTGACCTGAAGTCAGGCAAGACAACTACAACAACCGCCGACGATATTGCCCGTTACATAAAAGATAATGCATTGACAGTAGATTGGATTTTGGAGACACATGTACATGCCGACCATTTGTCAGCCGCACCTTATCTACAAGGTGTCGTGGGTGGGCAGTTAGGCATAGGTGATAAAATTACAGAAGTTCAGGCGACATTCAAAAAGCTATTCAATGCTGAGCCAGAATTTATAGCAGATGGACGACAATTTGATCAGCTATTCAAGGATGGAGACAGAATTCAAGTGGGTGACATGGCAATTGAAGTCGTCCATACACCAGGACATACACCTGCGTGTGTTACCTATATTGTGGGTGACGCGGCGTTCGTCGGGGACACACTGTTTATGCCAGATTACGGCACTGCGAGAACCGACTTTCCTGGAGGCGACGCGACAATCCTGTATCGATCAATCCAAAAGATTTTGTCACAACCAGCGGCAACACGACTCTATATGTGTCATGACTATGCACCCAATGGACGTGAATATGCATGGCAAACAACCGTAGCAGCCCAGCGCAAGAATAATGTGCATGTACACGATGGCGTTAGTGAAGATGGGTTCGTAAAAATGCGTACGCAGCGCGATTTGGAAAGTGACGTTCCGGCACTTTTGTTTCCTTCTATCCAAGTCAATATGCGCGCTGGTCATCTACCGACACCAGAGACAAATGGCGTGGCCTATCTGAAAATACCTTTGAATGCCCTAGGCTAGGACTCTAGGACTAGGCAGGCTGTGTTTAAAGCAGGTCATTAGCATCACATGGAGCGGAGTGATGCTGTGGTCAATGCCAGCTGATGGGGGGATAACAATTATACGAAGTTATAATTTGTCCCGGATCGTTTGCAATTAACGATGGTGGTCAAAATCTAGGGATACCCTTCAATCGGTATAGCTGACATCCTTCCCCGCAGCTAGATGCTCTGCTCGTAATTTGGCCATGTATTTATAAACATTGGGGTACTGTTCATAGAGAAGTGGCCTGACGGTGACTGGCTCGATAATAATAGGACTGGCAAAGGGAAGTACTGGACCCGTGGTAAAGATATGGTGGGTGCCTGTAATCTTCTAGGCGTCGATGTGATGACGGGTCATTGGGAATTTACCTACCCTGAAGAGGAAATACATAATCTACTCGGAGAACTCAACGCCGAGTTTATAGCGCACAATATTTAAATACAGAGGAAGCATTATTCGATGAAAACAGTCAGTAATATGACGGGGAGTGCCGCAGACGATGCCAGTAAAGTCACTGCGATAAATTGCGATGCTCCAGCAAATACAAATAGGGACATTGACATCGTCAACCATTCGGACAAGCCCTGGCTAATCGCTAGAGCACCGTAAACAAGGCCAAATGGAGCCGCGGCGATAATGAGCGGTAATGTGTCGCGCATACCGGCTAGAAAAATGAGGCTACGGCTTACGGTTTGATTTGATTTGATAACAATTTTTCCATCATGCGGGCTGATAGCTTGCTCATGCCTTTGATCGAAGCACTAATTAAGGGCGTGATTAGAGAGGAAATCTCTATTACCGGCCCAAAACTCACCAAAACCAAAAGCCAGTTTTGCATTACCCAATTAAAAAGCGCCGGCTCTTACGAGCGGCGCTTCTAAATAACGGTTTATCGTTAGAGACAACTAATAGTAACTAAACCAGCTTATCGCGTGGTGTATCACCAGCAAAGAAAGCTTCTAGATTTTCTACCACTCGCATACCCATCGCATATCGAGTTTCCTGCGTGGCACTACCCAAATGCGGCAGTAACACAACATTTTCCATTGCCATCAAATCAGCTGAGATTACTGGCTCTTTCTCGAATACATCTAAGCCAGCACCAGCAATTTGGCCACTGCGTAATGCTTCTACTAGGGCTGCTTCTTCAACCACATCACCACGGGCGGTGTTGATCAAGAATGCGCCTGGCTTCATCGCTGCGAATGCTTCTTTGCCAATTAAATGGTAAGTCGCTTTTCCGCCTGGGCAGTGCAATGAAACAAAATCAGCTTGTGCGTAAACTTCTTCAGGAGAATTACACTGCGTGGCATTCAGACCTTTAATATCTTCGGCACTGGGTGGGAAAGGGTCGTGGAAGACGATCTTCATACCAAAGCCATGTGCCGCTCGTGCTGCGACTGCTCTAGCAATTCGTCCCATGCCGATCATGCCTAGGGTTTTTCCAGTCACGCTGGTGCCCATCATGTGCGTTGGGCGCCAACCAGTCCAGCTATTGCTACGGACATGTCTTTCGCCTTCGCCTGATCGTCGAGCGACCATCATGATTAAGGTCATCGCGAGATCCGCAGTGCAATCGGTTAATACTTCGGGTGTGTTGGTGACAGTGAGGCCAGCGGCCTTGGCTGCATCAAGGTCGATATGGTTGAAACCAACGCCATTGCTACCCAATATCTTGGCGCGGATATTGTCGATACCCAGGGCTTCTGCATCCACTTTGTCGCAAACTGTTGGTAATACGGCATCTGCATTGCGCAGCGCGTCTTGCATTTCTGCCACTGTAAAAGGATGGTCGTCTTCGTTGAGCTGCGTATCGTATCGCTCGACTAGTATTTTTTCGACTGCCTCATGCCAGCGACGCGTGACGATAATTTTGGGTTTTGCCATTGGTTCACTCCTCTCTTTACTGTTATAAAGTTTTTAGTTTTTTGTATTTTACCTAGGTATCGTACAGATTTTTCAGAATAGGTATATTTTGAAATCGTCATAATAGCAACTAAAAAGTTATTCCATTAACTCGTCCCAGCACTGATGCAAAGCATCAAGACAACTCGACGATAGTTTCACGCAACGCTCTGGACTCCAACCTTGTACTTTATCCGTTGTATCTGCGGCATCTTTAAAGGGCATTTCGAGTGTCATTACTGGGCTATTAAACCGCTCGGCTAGCGAGTTGGAGCAATAGCTCATATTCGCATTACCTGCCGTATTAGGTGGGTAGCCATGCTCGGTTTGAAAATCGGGGTTTATATTTGTCAGCGTATTTTTGTACAGGTCAAGCTTTTGCTGACGGCTTTGGTTCCAACTAGGAATGCCTTCGGTACCCGCTAGAAAGTTGTAAGGCAGTGTTTCGTCACCATGGACGTCTAGCGCAAAGTCGAGGCCTGTCGCCTTCATTTTTTCTAAGACTAAGAATACCTCAGGGCTATTTTGCATACTCGGGTCATGCCATTCACGATTCAAATTCACGCCAGCCGCATTAGTCCGCAGGTGCCCACGCCGGCTGCCATCTGGGTTCATGTTCGGCACCAAATAGATAACCGCTTTTTGCAAAATTGACCTAACGACAGGATCAGTATCGTCAACCAATCGATTAATCAATCCTTCCATCCACCATTCCGCCATGGTTTCGCCGGGGTGCTGGCGTGCAATCATCCAGATGGTTTTTTTCTGATCGCCAGGCTCACCAGATTCGCTATGCTCGCCAAACCGTAAGCAGTCGATTGCCTGACCATCTAACGATATGCCCAGCGTTTCGACTTCGCATAGCTCGCTGGATTGGGCAAACGCTATCAAGTCAGCATGGCGCTCCATGGTATAAGGTGCAAAGTAGGCGAAGTAGATCTGGTCACAGACGCTGTTGTGCTCGATCACCAACTCGTTATTCTCAAAACTGGTGTTTACCCGAAACCAGTATTCTCGGTCATAGGATGCGACTGCCTGGTAATTACGCCAACCGCCTGTGTAGGCAGCACCACCCGCATTATTGATGACATATCGACAATCGATATCTTTGACATTTGAGGCCTTAAAATAAAACCATTGATAGAATTCGGACTCATTATCAGCCTTGATACTAAGCTGGATATTGCTTGCATCACTTTGTGATGTACACTCGATGTTGCCGCCGTCAAATTGGCTGGAAATAATCATACTTTTTACCTAAAATTGGAATCTGTAGTCTCGGCCCTGAAATAGGGAATCTAAAATTTCAAACTCTTCTGTACACACGAGAATACTGTTTGTCATCACAAATTGAAACTCAATATTGGAACCTATCGAAACTGCTAGCTGTGGTCTCTGTCATATTGCTTTCCGCCTGTGCCGATATTGGTTACTACTGGCACAGTACGAAAGGCCATATGTCGATCATGAATAAGCGGGTCGATATCGCAACCTTGCTCGAAGACCCTGATCTAGATACGACGTCACGATCACGCCTACTATTGGTTCAAGAAATCCGCGCCTTTTCAATCGACACACTCGCTTTACCGGATAATGGCAGCTATACCAGTTATTCCCAGCTAGATCAGCCCTATGTTTTGAGGAACTTGTTCGCTGCGCCAGAATTTTCGACCCGTTTATTAAGCTGGTGTTACCCGATTGCCGGTTGCGCCAGTTACCGTGGCTATTTTGATGAAGGCTTGCTCTCCAAGTTTGTAACAACGCTTAAAAAAGACAACATGGATATCCATATTGGGGAAGTACCTGCCTATTCGACGCTTGGCTGGTTTGATGATCCGGTATTAAGTAGTTTCATCAACTGGCCTGATGCTCGCCTTGCCGGGTTGATATTTCACGAGCTAACGCATCAACGACTCTATGTCGACAATGACACGCAGTTCAACGAATCACTGGCCTCTGCGGTTCAACGAATAGGGACTGAATTATGGTTACAGTCGAGACAAAGATCTGACGAGATAAAGCAGTTTCGGGAATCGAATTTGTATAGTCAGGCGATTGTGGCGCTAATCGAGCAAACAAAGGCCGAACTCGATACTCTTTATGAAACCGAAAAATCAACTGCATCAAAACGACAGCAAAAACAGATCATTTTGGACGCAGCCATTGAAGGTCACACCACACTTGCTCGTTCCTACAATAAAAAAGGCGGTTATACGCGCTGGTTTTCATCCGGTTTAAACAATGCCAAATTGGCGGCCGTATCTGCTTACAATACCCATGTACTCGCATTTATGAACATGATGGATGCCCAGCAAGGCAATTTTGAGAGCTTTTTTGCGTACGTTGGAACCATCGCTGAGTTGCCAAAATTACAGCGTGACCTCTGCCTTGATGCCTGGCAGAAAAATAATTTAATCGGAGATAGTTGTGCTTCATAATCCATCTCAGCCAAAATTGCTGCTCTGCCAGATGCATATATCGATTAGGATCGGGCGCAGCACGTGCGCATAATGACTAACGGTTTTAACAACTGCCGTTGGCTAAAACTCGGCATTGAACTCCCGCTATTCGAGAAAAGTTAGCCACCAACATGAAAACCAGATCACATCAAAATCCAGTCCTGTGCCTGCTTGCAGCCATTACGCTGACCACTGTGCTTGGCTCCATTCACGCATTTTCTGTGTTTTTAATTCCATTCGAAACCTTGTTACAAACTGGGCGAGCGCAAGTTAGCCTTATTTACTCAGGCGCGCTGATTTGTCTGACCATTAGCGTCCTATTCGGGCATCGAATATATCCCAAATTGGCACCACCGACACTGGCATTGCTGGCCTGCCTGATGGCAGCGGTGGGCATTGTCATTGCAGGGCATAGTGATTCGTTCTGGATAGTAGCCTTTGGCTATAGCGTTCTTTTTGGTGCTGCTAACGGCGTTGGTTACGGCTTCGCATTACAAATTTCTGCGCAAGCAATGCCACAAAAGCAGGGTTTTGCAATGGGTACCGTGACTGCATTTTATGCACTTGGGGCAACGCTCGCACCGTCGATATTTAGTAGCGGGCTAGCTCAAGGTGGCCATGACCATGGGATCTCTACAGCCATGAATATTGCCGGCCTCATATTCGTTTGTGCCGGCATACTAGCCTGGGTTTTATTACGACAGTCTGGCGTTCGCTTTAAATCAGAGACTAGTGCCGAGTCCACAACAGTCTCACTGAGCAACAGCTTCACACAAATATTACTGTGGTTTGGCTTTGGCAGCGGCTCACTCGCAGGCTTAATGGTGCTCGGCCATGCTACCGGCATTGTGCAATCAAGCGGCGGTAGCAGTGCGATGGCTGTAGCCGGTGCAATGGTGATAGCATTGGGTAACATGGTCGGCGGCTTGTTGGCTGGCATTCTGGCCGACCGAGTCAGGATAGGGCTATTGTTAATTCTTTTACCCCTGCTATCGTCGTTTGCATTAATGCTGGCACTGACCGAGTTGAGCGCACTACTGTTGCTGTGTACGCTCACCGTGGTTGGTTTTAGTTACGGTGCGATAATTGCGGTCTATCCTGTTGCCGTATTAGCCATTTTTGGTACAGCATCTTCATCACGAATATATGGTCGGGTTTTTACTTCCTGGGGATTTGTCGGCCTATTAGGTCCGTGGTTAGCCGGTTATTTTTACGATACCAGTGGGCAATATACGTTAGCGATATCTGCAGCACTTGCCAGTAGCCTACTCTCAATATTGGTGGCTTATATGCTCGCCAAAAAAATACCCCTCTCAAATCATAAACTCGGAACTCCAAGTGCATAGAAACCAACTGTTAGAGTTACTCGCGACCTACGCAAAAAAACACCCAGCCGAAAAAGCCTGTGCTAGCCAGATCATTGAGTTTATCAGTCAATATGACACATGCTTCAATCGTGAACTTTCGGTAGGGCACATGACGGGATCGGCTTGGATCGTAAACCGCGCGGGTACTCATACCTTACTCACCCATCATAAAAAGCTAAATAAGTGGCTGCAACTCGGTGGTCATGCCGATGGTGATAGTGACATTTTACAAGTCGCCAAGCGAGAGGCAGATGAGGAGTCGGGGCTTAGTGGTCTAAAAACTGAGGATGGTGAAATATTCGATATCGATATCCATCAAATCCCTGCTCGGGCAGATGAACCACAACACTTACATCACGATATTCGATTTGTGTTTCGGGCAGTTGGATCTGACAATTTTATTGTCAGCGAAGAATCACACGACCTAGCCTGGGTTGAGGTCACTCGCATCAACGAATATAACCCAGAAGAATCTTTGATGCGTATGGCGCAGAAGTGGTTGAAGTTAAGTACCGGATACTAGTCTTCTTAAGAGTGCCTGTCCTTCCTAATG
>JBLHID010000103.1:0-10695 GCA_047615545.1 Polaribacter sp. | reverse complement strand
ATATTTACGTCGAGTATCCTTACACTGAGAAATCATAACGGCAGGCATTGACAGTATTGTCGCTTGCGCAGTCAAATTTCGACATCACACCAATACATTACTAATTAGAGAATAATTTGAAAACTGATGCTCTTTCTCGGTTGCGAACCGAATGGCTAGGCAATATTCGCCCTGATATATTGGCTGGACTGGTTGTCGCGTTGGCACTCATACCTGAGGCCATTGCATTTTCAATCATTGCTGGTGTGGACCCCAAGGTGGGTTTATATGCTTCCTTCTCGATTGCGGTAATAGTCGCGATAACGGGTGGCCGACCGGGCATGATTTCTGCGGCGACGGCGGCGACGGCTGTGTTAATGGTGACCCTGGTCAAGGACCATGGATTGGAATACCTGCTTGCTGCGACCGTGCTAGCGGGTCTGTTACAAATTGTCGCAGGCATGTTGAGGCTGGGATATGTCATGAAGTTCGTTTCCAGATCGGTGATGACGGGCTTTGTGAATGCCCTCGCTATACTCATTTTTATGGCGCAGTTGCCGGAGTTGATTCATGTGCCATCGCTCACTTACATTTTAGTGGCAGCAGGGTTGGGGATTATTTATCTTCTGCCTCTGGTCACAAAAGCGGTTCCGTCACCTTTAATCTGCATTCTGGTGTTAACAACACTGTCGATTTGGTTGGGTTGGGATATACGAACAGTTGGCGATATGGGTGAGCTACCCTCTACATTACCCATTTTTCTAATTCCTCAAATTCCATTGAACCTCGAAACACTGATGATTATTTTGCCTTACTCCGCAGCTGTTGCGGCTGTTGGATTACTAGAATCATTAATGACTGCGTCGATAGTGGATGAGCTAACGGATACCACAAGTGATAAAAATCGTGAATGTATCGGTCAGGGCATTGCCAATACCGCAACTGGCTTCATCGGCGGTATGGCTGGTTGTGCGATGATTGGCCAATCGATGATCAATGTTAAATCGGGTGGTCGTGGTCGCTTATCGACCTTCTGTGCGGGCATATTCTTGCTATTAATGATTGTTTTTCTGGGTGACTGGGTCAAACAAATTCCGATGGCCGCGCTCGTCGCGATTATGATTATGGTTTCTATAGGCACCTTTAGTTGGTCGTCCATTCGAGATCTGAAGCATCACCCACGTAGTTCTTCGATAGTCATGATAGTGACTGTCGGTGTCGTTGTGACGACTCATAATTTAGCGTTAGGTGTGCTGGCAGGTGTTTTATTTTCGGGACTTTTCTTTGCCTGGAAAATCGCACAGATATTTCGCATCACCTCAACGCAGTCAGATGATGGTATGTCACGTAGATATTTAGTCGAAGGTCAATTATTCTTCGCTTCAGCCAACGAGTTTTCTACCTCATTCGACTTTAAGGAAGCGCTCGAAAATGTCACAATCGATGTCAGTAACGCACATATTTGGGATATATCCAGTGTCACTGCGCTAGACATGGTGGTCTTGAAATTCCGTCGAGAAGGTGCAGAAGTAGAAATAGTAGGGCTTAACGAAGCGAGTGAAACCATCGTCGATAAGTTAGGCGAGCATGATAAACCTGGCGCTTTAGAGCGTTTATTGGGGCATTAAGTGATGAATTCGACAACGACGAAAGACATGGCTACAAAAGACATAACGACGGATGTAATAACCAAAATAATGGCAATGGTCGATGGTTCTATCTATGCGCAAAGCGTCTGTGACCATACGGCCTGGCTCGCGCAAAAGGCCAATGCGACTGTTGACTTAGTGCATGTTCTCGCGGGGTCGCAAAGTGCTGTTGACGATGGTTCGAACTTAAGCGGCAGTATCGGATTAGGCGCCAGAACGGCTTTATTGGAAGAGCTAGTAGAGCTTGATGCTCAAAAAGCCAAACTAGCGCATAAGATAGGTCGAGCGATTCTCGATGAAGCGAAAATCAGAATGCATGATGATGGCATCGATGCCGTAACTACGCGCTTACGCCATGGTGACATAGTAGAGACAGTCGAAGAAAGTGACCAAGGTGCAGACCTACTTGTGATCGGTAAGCGAGGTATACATGCCGAACACGACATGTTACATCTGGGTATCAATCTTGAGGGTGTTGTGCGCTCTAGTAAAAAGCCAGTGCTGGTCGCATCAAGAGTTTTCAAACCCATTCAACGCTTATTGATCGCCTTCGATGGTGGCGAAAGTGTGGGCAAGGCAATCGATCATCTAGCCAACAACCCTGTTTTCAAGGGTATCGAATGTCAATTGTTGGCGGTCGGTTCGGAATCATCTAAAGGGGCGCAGATCATTCAGCAAGCCGCCGAACAGCTTCGTAGCGCAGGTTTGTCCGTGGAGTTTAGTATCGAGCCAGGACAACCCAAAGAAGTCATATCAAGACACGTCGAAACCGATGGCTTCGATTTACTTGTAATGGGGGGTTATGGCCATTCACATATCCGTAACTTGTTTGTAGGGTCGACAACGTCAGTGATGCTTGCGTCTTGTAAAATTCCTGTTTTATTGTTTCATTAGCAGTGATTAATCCTTTGTCGGACAGGCTCCTAGATAGGCGGTATTACTTTATTTCTGCTTATGTAGTGCCCCATTAAGGCAACGTAATTGATGTCAAAAACGCTCTATCTATCCTATGCATTAATTATTGTTGCTGGTGCTATCTGGGGGGGTGTCTTTTCATTGGTATTGCTGGCGGCTTCAGAGGGTGCCCACCCACTAGGTATTGCAGTTTGGCAAGTAGTCATAACAGCAGCGTTATTCGTGGCCTATCGTATTATTACTAAAAAGCCGATCATACGACGAGTTAATTTGGTCCACTATGCAGTGCTCGCAGTTGTCGGAATTTCCTTTCCTAGTTTGTCCTATTATTATGCCGCATCTCATCTGACCGCTGGAATTCTGTCGATTAGTGTTTCGGCCATACCGCTGTTCAGCTACATGATAATGCTAGCGTTGAAACGTGAGCGGTTCGTTACAAGGCGAGTTTTCGGTATTGTTTTTGGCATGATCGCTATCTTGTTGTTGGTGATTCCTGATCAAGGTCTGAGTAGTGATGATGCTAGCCTGTGGATTATACTGGCGGTTGTTTGTGCATTTAGCTACGCAGTCGAAGGCGTATATATCGATCATAAAGTCGACCCGCAGATAGATGTGAGCGACCTACTGTGTGGGTCGAATATTTTAGCGGCTCTTGTTATGGTGCCGGTGGGGTTGTGGTTAGGTGTCTCTGAGCCAGTGACATGGCTTATGACACCTGCAGGTTACGGCGTAATCGGGGCGTCAATCGGCACCGGTTTAGCTTACGCACTGTATTTTTATGCCATCAAAATTGCAGGCGCAGTATTCACTAGCCAATGTGCCTATATCATCACCATTTCAGGTGTGTTTTTGGGTATTATATTTTATGGCGAACAACACAGTATTTGGATTTGGATTGCTGTTGCTATCTCACTGGTTGGGCTGTCTTTAGTGAGGCCTGTTAGTCATGTTCATTAGCCATGCCCGTAGTAATTCAGCCTATTCATTGTTCAATATACTTTTAGGCGATTAATCCTTTCATGCAACCGAGTGTCTTCCTTATGAATAAAGAAATTATTAAGCGTATTTCGCCGATTATCGTAGTCGCTTTGTTGGGAACAATGGCGCTCATCTATTTTGTCCTCATTTCTTCGAATGATGAAGTAGTGGCAAAGCAGAGCTTGACCCCGCTCTATGGAACGCTAGAGGATCTTGGTTGTAAAAAAGATCGGGAAGTACATAGTTTAAAAATTGCTGAATCAGCTTTTTGGCTGAGCTTTGGTGTTGATGGTATTGACTGTAGTGACGCCAAAAAGGATTGGGCGCTAGGTCTTCCAGTACAAGCTTTGTTTCATGGCAGATTAGAGCAAGAGCCCGTCATTTATGACCTCACCATCGATGGTCGACAAATGTTTAGTTACCAGGATTCAGTGAACGCGGGTTACGAAATCCAGAAGAACTTTTTGTATTTTGTCCTGTTGCAATGGTTTTTCGTCATCGGGTTGTATTTCAAAGGGGTTGCTGACCTTCGTAAATCGAGTTAAGTGCTGCGAATTGTTAAACGGTAAGGATATCGAATTCGGTAAAAATATTTTTGTAAACATCGGCTTTAAATGTTGTCGTGTGCTCGATTAGCCACTCAGGTGTTACCCAATCGAACTGGGTGAACTCCCTATCCTGTGTTTTACTGGCATCTGGCAACGGCCCGTTATATTCCAGTAAAAACCACTTCTGGCGTTGGCCTATATATAGAACCCCTTCTTTTTTTAAAGGCTCTCTAAACTGATAGCTTAACCATTTGTCATGCTCCTTAACCAATCGAACCTGCTCTGGTAATAGGCTGGTTTCCTCGAATAATTCACGGTGCATCGCTTGTACGGTGGTTTCGCCTTCGTCCATGCCACCTTGGGGCATCATCCATTCACCACGATAATGGAAAGCTTCACCGGCCAGTACCCGTCGATTGTTATCGACCAACATAATGCCAACGTTGGGACGATAGCCCGGGTTATTAATAAGCTCGAATTGATTGCTCACCACATTAAATCATCTGGTATTTGATAGTCAGCATAGGGATCATCCTCTGTCTCGCTCGACGACTCTTTGACATTCAACTGAACAATATAGTCACTATCACGTTGTGCGATTTTTTCAGCGATGGCAGCGGGCACTACTTCAAACTTTTCAGTTGGGTTGCCTAATAACGATACAATGGCCAGCCTACCTTGACTGAGGTGATCTTGCATTTCGCCGGTAACGTAGATGTGCTTGACCTTGTTCTCGTACGCAAAGCGATAATGAATATCGCCTTTGCTCCCCTTTATTTTGTTGAGGTCAATCAATTGCTTGATCTGAGCGATAATCGCTTTTTGATTGGCTTCCTGTTGTTTCTTTAAATTCAGTTCGCGATCACGTTCAGTTTTTTTAGCTTGCTCACTGACTACGGCCGCTTTGGCTTCATTGACGGTTTTCCCGCCCATTTTGCGCACAACCTTGGCCTGCTTATGCTGGTCACTTTTGGCTTTTTTGGCTTTATTCTTATTAATCACGCCAGCTTTGAGTAATTGGTCTTGCAGTGATGCCATAGTTTTAGTTTATTGGTTATCTAGGTGATGTAATAATAATCTATCTCACGGTGTCCGCCAAATATAGATCGAATAAAACTGATGAATTACTATTTATTAGGCTCTAGACCACCGAGGAAGAATGCAATTTCGAACTATCGATTGTAAATTCTGGCTTTTATGACAACATATAAATCACGATCCAAGTCGTGCCAAGTAGATTCAAGCTAATACTAGTAAGACAAAGACAGGTGAGTTGATTGACTAATAGAAAAATTTCGAAAGAGCCTCTAGAAGGCATAACTTTAAAGGAAGTAGTGACTCAGCTTGTTGATCAGTATGGCTGGGAAGAGCTGGGCAATCGGATCGATATCAAATGCTTTAATAGCGACCCAAGTATTTCATCGAGTTTGAAATTCCTCCGTAAAACAGCCTGGGCCAGAGAAAAGGTCGAGCGGTTATATCTTAAAACCTTTTAGCCGTTCACTAAGGGCGTTTTTAGAAATGTCCTATATTGATAGCTGAATTCGGTCTACCAAACCAGTCACGATCACTTATGGGTTGTGATAGCCTACTCTGGCTTGGTGGAGCAAACCACCGAATAACTAGAGGTTATATCATGATCGAGGAAGCCAATGGCTTTCCCGAAAAACCGTGCTTGCGTCCGCAAGATCCACGGTTTTCTTCGGGGCCCTGTAAGAAATATCCGGGTTGGGATATCAGTCATCTCAACCTCACACAGCTGGGTCGTAGCCATCGTGCTAAACAGCCTAAGCAACGTCTCAGTGACGCAATTTCACGTTCTCATCAATTACTCAAATTACCTGCAGACTGGAAACTCGCGATAGTACCTGGTTCAGATACCGGTGCATTCGAAATGGCGATGTGGTCAATGTTAGGTGCTCGTGTTGTCGATGCATTGGTGTGGGATAGTTTTTCTGCCGACTGGGCGAAAGACCTCGGCACTCTCGGGTTACCTGAACTGAATGTGTACTCAGCCGAATATGGTGACCTACCAGACCTCACCCAAACAAAGTCGGATAACGATGTTGTTATGGTTTACAACGGCACAACCAGTGGAGTACGGGTTCCAAATTTAGATTGGCTCGATATCGACCGTGACGGTCTGGTGTTATGCGATGCAACGTCTGCTGCTTTTGCGATGCCGATGGATTTCTCCAAACTGGATGTCGTCACTTGGTCGTGGCAAAAGGTGCTGGGCAGTGAAGGCGCACACGGCATGCTCGCGCTTAGCCCTAAAGCGGTGCAAAGATTAGAAAGCTATACGCCCCCAAGGGCATTACCTAAAATATTTCAACTGACTAAAAATCAGAAGTTAATAGAAGGTATCTTTTCTGGCGCAACCATCAATACCCCCAGTATGTTAGCGGTAGAAGATTTGCACGCCGCACTTGATTGGGCAGAGCGCATCGGTGGTGTCGAGTCACTTTGGCAGCGTACCAATCAAAATTTTGAAATTTTAGATCAGTGGGTTCAACGAACTCCTTGGATCGGCTGGTTAGCAACTGCCCCCGATACTTGCTCACCTACTTCTATGTGTTTAAAAATTATTGACCCTGAATTCAATCAATTGGAAAACAACGAACAGCAGCAAGCCATCAATTTGATGCTTAGCTGGTTATCGGAAGAAAACTGCGCATTGGATATTGCGAACTACCGCAGCGCACCAGCAGGCTTTCGGATCTGGGGTGGTGCCACCGTAGAAACCGCTGATCTAATGGCTTTGACGCCCTGGATGGATTGGGCGTTCGCAAACTTCAAACAACAAAATAACAAGGTGATATGAAATGACCAAAGCAAAAACAAACAGCACCAATAGTGTAAAACCTAAAGTTCTAATAGCCGACGCAATGTCGAGCTTGGCCCTCGCAGTCTTTGAAGAACGTGGCATTGAAGCAATACACCCTGGAAAGGTATCAGAACAAGAACTGTTCGATATGGTCGGTGATTTTGATGGTATTGCACTTCGATCCTCGACTCAGATAACCGAAGAGTTACTGAGTCATGCAACTAAGCTGAAGGTGGTTGGGCGTGCCGGTATTGGCGTCGATAATGTTGACGTACCCTCTTGCACCAAGCGTGGCGTAGTCGTCATGAACACGCCGTTTGGTAATGCGATCACTACAGCCGAACACGCAATGGCGATGATGTTATCACTGGCACGTCATATTCCGCAGGCGAATCAGTCGACCCACGAAGGCAAGTGGGAAAAGTCCAAGTTTATGGGTATGGAACTGACTGGAAAATTGCTCGGTATTATCGGGGCAGGCAACATTGGCTCGATAGTCGCGAAAAAATCGATCGGCTATGGACTGAGGGTACAGGCTTATGATCCATTCCTGACCGAAGAAAGAGCAGACAAAATTGGCGTTCAAAAGGTCGACCTGGAAACACTGCTGACGACTTCGGATATTATTTCATTACATGTACCAAAAACACCCGAAACGGCGAATATTATCAATGCCTCGGCGATCAATAAAATGAAGCGTGGTAGTCTGTTAATCAATTGTGCTCGTGGTGGTTTAGTCGATGAGCTAGCATTACTCGTTGCCTTAAAAAGTGAGCATATTAAAGGGGCGGCACTCGATGTCTATGAAGTAGAGCCCGCCAAAGAGAATCCACTATTTGGATTGCCTAATATTATATGTACACCGCACCTAGGCGCTTCTACGGTTGAAGCTCAGGAAAAGGTAGCGATCCAGGTCGCTCAGCAAATGAGTGATTACCTGTTAGGTGGTGCTATCAATAATGCGCTGAATGCACCTAGCCTGAGTGCAGAGGAAGCAAAACAGTTGAAACCCTATTTGCAACTCGCACAGCGCCTGGGTTCATTTGTTGGCCAGTTAACAGATGATCCGATCAAATCACTCTCTGTCACCTATGGCGGAGACGCCAATGGTCTTAATGTGTCCCCGTTAACCACCCAGGTAGTTCAATCATTACTCGAACATCACAGCAGTTACGTTAATTCGGTTAATGCACGTGAGGTGGCGAAGGAACGTAATATCGATTTGATAGAGGCGTTAAGTGATCGTAAGGACGAGTATCCTTGCCGCATTACCGTTTCAGTACAAACCGAATCCCACACCCGCAGCATTAGTGGCACCTTGATCCAGCATCGCCCCAGAGTGATTGATGTTAAGGGTATTCCGCTTGAATCTGAGTTAGGCGAGCACATGCTTTACATTACCAATCAGGATACGCCTGGTGTTATTGGTGATATTGGTAGCTCCGCAGCCGCCAGTAATATTAATATTGCTAACTTGCATCTCGGGCGGGAAGCCAGTGGCGGCAAAGCGATCGCCTTACTCGAAATAGATGCCCTTCCGAGTGATGATGCCATGCAAAAATTAAGTGCTTTGGCCAATATCAATGCAGTGAAGTACCTCCATTTTCCTTCGCTATGATTGTAGCTCTGTAATGCCACATCAGGTTGCGGATGCTCTAATGCAGGGTAAGCCTCCAGCTTGGGTTTCGGATGACCCGATTGACAAACGGGCTTTCGTGCTAACGCTCTGTGGGCCTAGTTCTTTAGGCCTACATAGCCTTGAAGCACAGCTCCAAGTTGCGAGGCAACTGATCGAGAGCAGCGGATACTCTATTGTTCTTGATCGCTGCATCTCAACGGGAGTAGCTTACGATTTGGAGTTCAACTCGCCAAGCATGGCTGCATGGCAAATTTTCAAATCGCTAAATAGCCAGTTATCAGACCTTGATATTGCCGTTCAACCCTTGAACCAGCGTATTAGAAAGTTATTGGTTTGTGATATGGACAAAACAATTGTAGATGCTGAAACACTCGATGACGTGGCGCAAGCCGTTGGTATTGGCAAACAGGTTGCGGCAATTACAGACCAGGCAATGCGGGGTGAAATAGATTTCGGGACGTCGTTAAAGCAACGGGTGGAATTACTAAAAGGCCAGCCTGAGCAAGCGTTCACCGACATGGCGAATGCCTGCCGTATAAATCCAGGGGCGGAACAGCTTTTGCAAAAAGCTCGGCAAGCAAGGGTATATACCGTTTTAATCAGCGGTGGCTTTGATACGATTGCCAGGACGATTGCGCAGCGACTAGGGTTTGATGAAGTCCATAGTAATCGTTTGGAAATTCAGAACGGAATCTTAACGGGTGGCGTACTAGCGCCGATAGTAGATGCTAGTTCGAAGCGTGAATTGTTGTTATCGATTGCCGCTAAACTCAGTATCGACCCTGTCGAATGCTGTGCGATAGGGGATGGCGCAAATGATATCCCGATGATAATGCAAGCCGGTTTGGGCATCGCCTATCAAGGCAAGCCCGCGACCCGAGAAGCGACTCCATATCAAATCAATCATACCAGCCTGACTACGGCCTTGTTCTTTATGGGGTTGCAATCGGAATAGGCTGTTAGTAGATTTTTGGGTCTATTTTTCTGGTTATTATCCTAGTCACTATTCAGGTTTTTATTAAGAATAATATTATGTAACCTGTTGTATTAAAAGCTTTAATAATAAATATTGTTATGTATATGCAAGTCATTATACTACTCAAATGATACTTTCAATCGAAGGTTTTTTAACTCGTAGCCCTGCCACGTCGAAGGAGATACAGGTAGCCACAGGTTTAAGTCAAACTGCCGTATCTCGCCGATTACGCGATATGGAAAGTAGGATAGTGCCTATCAAAAGCGGTCGTTCGGTTCGCTACGCAATAACTCGAAACGCATTTGGTGGTGATGATAGCCTGCCACTGTTCATGGCAACGATACCGCTATCGCCAATATTCGGCCTTTGGCTCACGGTGGTTTTTATGTTGAGCCAAGAACGGGATACCCAGCTGTCATCATGGGGCACGATGGATCAGGTGTTTTTGATGGGTTGCCGTATTTTCTCGATGATCTGAGGCCTCAGGGTTTTCTTGGGAAGCAAATTGCTGCCGAGTTGTCGGGGCAATCGGATCGTTTTCCGTCCGATCCAAGACATTGGAATACCGATCATGTTGGCCGTTATTTGGTTTCCAATGGAGAGGATTTACTGGGCAACCTTAAATTTGGAGAGCAGGCTCATTTACGTATGAGGCGTCAGCCTGTCTCGTCTTCTACGAAGGACTATCCTTTACTAGCGAATGATGTCATGAATGGTGTGCTACCGGTTTCTTCAGCCGGTGGAGAACAGCCAAAGTTCACGGCTTTTTGTGGTGAAATAACCGCTCATGTCATCGTTAAATTTTCGCCCCGTGGTGATAGTGATATTGCGAGGCGCTGGAAAGACATTCTAATGACCGAATATCACGCGGCTGAAACACTACACAGGTGGAATAGTCCAGCTGCTGAAGTAAGGCTAATTGAAGCGGACGATCGGGTATTTCTGGAGGCTCAGCGATTTGATAGAAGTGGGGAGTATGGCCGTTTGCCCATGACCTCTCTTCAGGCCATAGACTATGAGTTTGTCGGTGATGGTTGTAGTTGGATCAATGTTGTCAGAGAGTTACAGAAAAAGGAGCTTATTAGTCTACATCAGGTTGTTGATACTGAGGTGCTATGGGCATTTGGCAAGTTAATTAATAATACTGATATGCATTTGGGTAACTTAAGCTTGGCAATGGACGG
>JBLHID010000102.1:0-10866 GCA_047615545.1 Polaribacter sp. | reverse complement strand
TCGTTTTTTTAAAACAACTCAGCGGCCTCGTGGCCGTTCATCTCCACCGCAAGTTACCCCAGTATTTCAAATGTCCACTCTGATTTCAAATGCTTTTCTGCAATAGAATCATAAAGTCATAAAGGACTAAAGTCATAAAGGACAGGCACCCTTGAAAAGCGATGGGGTCGGACCAGCCTACCTTATTGATTCTATTGATTCTATTGATTGATATCCGAAATAACGCCATGATTTGGGGTTTAAACAGCCTGTTTCACAAGGCAAATGCTCTCTTTAAGGAAGAAGACTATGTCCTAAGCGAATCGATACTTTTTACCCAGATTTCTATAGCACATTGTCACTTTCGCCCATCTATGGGCTTCATGACATAAGCACATCCAAGTTCAAAACTGACCGACATCCCCGTCGGCAAAGCCCCAGCTCCGATTCACTGTGTGGGGTTACTAGAGAGCAACCAGCTTGCTAATCAGGAATCGAAAGCAGCCTTGATGTCATCATAGGGTGCCGTAATCGCATATACCTGCGTATAACCCATCTGTTGTAGTGTCAAGGCGGACAGTGACGCGCGTCCACCCCCCGCGCAATGAAGCAAAATTATCGAGTCAGGGTCTGGGCAGTGTTGAGTAATTTTCATTTCAAGTAAACCCCGTGAAATATTAATCGACTGGCTGACCTTACCCTTAGCGACACTTTCAGCCTCGCGTACATCGACAATGACGGCATTATCAGCGCTATCAAACAATAGTTTTGCAGATGCAACATCAACACAGGAAATCTCCTGCTGTGCTTGTTGGATTAACTCGGCGGCAGTCTTAATCATCATAGTGATCCGTGGTAAACGAAGAAAGGTATTTTGAGTGTTGAGCAATTGAATTACAAGGATAGAAAACACCTGTAATTCGCTGATATTTTTATTATGGCAGTGGTGCTTTAAAATATATTTTAATTCAAATTGAGCAATATTAACCAAACTTGATCCAATGCCAAAACCACACACCTGAGTTCTATTGTTGACGCAAATATAGAATCTCTCAGTCAAGGCGGAAGTCTAATTCAATCCCTTTCTACAAAACAATATCAATATTAATCGACACCATTACTTGGGCGTAGCGTTGATTCATCGAAGTTTGATAAAACCCTTGAAAGGTACCACGGGCGATATCTATGGCACTGTAGTCGAAGTCACAGAAGCTGCTGTTTTGATTGGATTGGTCACTGCGCTTTAAACTGTTATTACTCAAATAGGTAGCTCAAATGGGTAAATACCACTGACTTCTAATTGACAGTCGCGGGGTCTTTACTTACTGTTCCCGATTCGAAAAAGCATTCAAAAATAATTACGACCCAAATCTGGAGAAGTCTATTGAAACCGGTAAGAATTGGTTTGATCGGTGTTGGCACTGTTGGCGCTAGCACAGCGTTAGTGCTCAAAAATAATGCGGCAGAAATTGCGCGTCGCGCTGGTCGTTCTATCGAGGTGATTCATGCATCGCGTCGCACCATAAGCCAAGGTATGCCTGCCGGAACGCAGAACATTCCGCTCACAGCCGATCCCTTTGAAGTTGTCAATAATCCTGATGTCGATATTGTCGTAGAGTTGATCGGCGGCTATGAACCTGCTTTAGCGTTAGTGATGAAAGCTATCGAGAACGGCAAGCATGTCGTCACTGCCAATAAGGCATTGATTGCGATGCACGGTAATGAAATTTTTGCAGCCGCGCAGGCGAAAGGTGTGAATGTCGTGTTCGAAGCGGCAGTTGCTGGTGGTGTGCCGATTATTAAGGCTATCCGCGAAGGCCTAAGCGCCAATCATATCGAATGGTTAGCCGGTATCATTAATGGTACGGGTAACTTCATCCTCACCGAAATGCGCGATAAGGGACGAGACTTCCAAGACGTATTAGCCGAGGCACAGGCTTTGGGTTATGCCGAAGCCGACCCGACATTTGATGTTGAAGGCATAGATGCAGCGCATAAACTTTGTATATTAGGTTCGATAGCATTTGGTATTCCGTTGCAGTTTTCGGCTGTTTATACTGAAGGTATCAGTGATGTATCGACCGAAGACGTGGTCTACGCAGGTGAATTAGGTTATCGCATCAAACATTTAGGAATAGCGCGTCGAACCGAGAGTGGCATTGAAATGCGAGTACACCCAACCTTGATTCCCGAAAAGCGCCTAATCGCCAATGTTGACGGCGTGATGAATGCCGTATTGGTCATGGCCGATAAACTTGGTCCGTCTTTATATTACGGCCCTGGTGCAGGTGCTAACCCGACAGCATCGTCGGTTATTGCCGATATTATTGATGTGGCTCGCACCATAGACACAGACGCCGACAAAAGAGTGCCTCACTTGGCATTCCAGCCAGGGCAAATTGCCGATATTCCCATCCTACCTATTAGCGAAGCAACAACGGCCTATTATTTGCGCCTGCGTGTCGATGACAAGTCCGGTGTGATGGCTGATATCACCCGAATCATGGGCGAGAGCGATATCTCAATCGAAGCAATTTTGCAAAAGGAACCTGAACCAGGTATCACTCAAGCGACGATTATCATGCTCACCCAAAAAATCCGCGAAAAGCAAATGGATCAGGCGATAGCGAAAATTGCAGCGTTATCATCAGTGAATGACAAGATCCATCGCATTCGGGTAGAAACACTTGATGCCAACTAAACTGTTGAGCAGGATGTGGTGAGCTTTGCCGACATGGATGTCGGTAAGGAGCGTGAGCAGGATGCGTTGAGCTTTGCCGACATGGATGTCGGTAAGGAGCGTGAGCAGGATGCGTTGAGCTTTGCCGACATAGATGTAGGCAAGGAGCTGGGGCTTTAGCCCCGGATAAAGCGGCCTTCACAGTGCAAATGCACTTCCATGTGCGAGGCTAAAGCTTCACCTCCGAATCAACGCAATGTTTAGTCGGAATGGCGTGTTACTGAACCAGAAGGCTATTTCGAAGCTGAGACGACATGAAATCAAATAGAATATCCGTCATTTCGCACAGCGCTTTTTGCTGATGCGCAATCCAGCAGTTTCAACCAGCAGTTTCAAAGAGCGCCGGATACCGGGTCAAGCTCGGCATGACGATTCCATGGTCACCTTCTTTCATTACATTAACGAAGATGGCATTGCCCTATAGTTTCAGTTTCATCGAAGTATCGGCTGACGATTTAAATCGAGTTCAAGCGTTGCTTCGTTCCAATAATCTGCCGTTCGAAGACTGTGGCGATCATTTACCAAATTTTATCGGTATCGCGCAGGATAATCAGATCATTGCGGTTGGCGGATTCGAGCATGTTGGTCGTTTTGCTTTGCTACGTTCAGTCGCGGTCGATGCTCAGTATCGTGGGCTAGGTTTAGGTTCGAGCTTGATTCAGAAAATACTGGGGCATTTGACACTTTTAAAGGTAGAGACGGTTTATATTCTGACCGAAACAGCCGATCAATATTTTTCCCAGCTTGGGTTCAAGGTCCTAGAGCGTGACGGACTACCCGTAGAAATCCAAACAACTCAACAATTCCAAACACTCTGTCCTGCGTCTGCCATTGCAATGGGATTGACGTTTTGATTGCTACTGTTTAAGTTGTCACCTTATCGACAGGCTTAACAGAAGTTCGACTGATCATCCTGATACCGACGATAACCAATGCCATGCCCAACGCATGGTATAGAGTAAAAATTTCATCTAACACGACAATCGCTAACATGGCGGTAGTAATCGGCCCAGCGGCTCCTAGAATGCTCGCTGTACTGGCCCCAATACGCCTGATCGCGCTCGACATTAAGTAGGACGGAATCACAGTGCTCACCACCGCCATGGTTATCGCAATGATATAAAGTCGAGGTGGGAAAATAAGATCAACAAACTGATGGGTAAGCAAAAAATGAACCAACATCATACTACTCGCTGCGATCATCGCGATAGTCGTAAAGGCCGCACTGCCGACTTGCCGGGCGTAGTATTGGCTACCCATTAAAAACAGTGCGAAAAAGAAAGCCGCTGCCAGCACATAGAGTCCGCCGGTAAAAAGTGATTGAGTGTCGACGACAGTGAGACTGTCGTGCAGCATGATGACCGAAATACCAAGATAAGCCACAGTCAAAGCTAAGACCTCTTTTCGAACGAGTGGTTTACGGTAGAGCAAAGCCGTCAATACCAACGTAAAAGCAGGGTAGGTAAATAGAACCATTCGTTCCAGATTAACCGATATATAACGCAACGATTGCAAGTCCAAATAACTCGCAACGTAATATCCGCTAAGGCCAACGACAGCAATCCCCAAATATTGTCGACCCGCTATATCGATTCGGTTTGTGCTTTTGATCCAGCTGAAATAGCCGATCACCAAATAAAAGGGCAATGCAAAACCCATTCGTAAAGTCATTAACTCGACGGTGGTAATGTCATAGGCATAAGCCAATTTGATCAATACAGCCTTTCCAGAGAAAAGAACAATACTGCCCAATGCCATCAAAACACCTATATTTTGTGTTCTATTGGCATTAAAACGTGATCGCAAACTGGTGATGAAGGACTGGCTCATATCGAAGTGAGGAAGAGGTCGAGGCCGAATTGTAATGGGCGGCTACCCTAATTGATATGACTTTTGGCATGACCAATAACATGACTATTTACATGACAATGTATTGGAATCAGATAGAATCGCGCGTGGTTAAATACCTGTTATATTTTTGTAAAGCTAAAGGATAATTAAGTGCCACTTTTCACAGTCACCAAACAGCCTAAATTTCTAGAGTTCGTCTTTCTCATGGCGTTAACTATCTCAATGGTGGCACTTGCAATCGACACAATGCTGCCTGCTTTACCCCAGATAGCCTCTGATCTGGGTGTGGTTAAAATTAACGATAGCCAATATGTGATATCAATTTTGTTCGCAGGTATGGCCGTGGGACAAATGATATTCGGCCCAATGTCTGATTCACTTGGCCGTAAACACGCTATAAACTTGGGTTTCGCATTCTTCATCATCGGTTGCCTAGTGTCATTGTTCGCAACATCATTCACTACAATGTTAATCGGTCGGTTTCTACAAGGGCTAGGTGCAGCAGGCCCCAGAGTAGTATCGACAGCACTCGTCAGAGACCTCTACCAAGGCCGAGAAATGGCCAGAGTGATGTCATTTGTCATGACAATATTCATACTAGTACCGGTGATAGCTCCGTCGGTGGGACAAGTCATCTTAATATTCTCCGATTGGCGCGGTATTTTCCTGCTGTTTTTAGTATTGAGCGTTATCGTATCGGTCTGGTTTAACTGTCGCCAACCCGAAACACTGGCGCTTGATAAAAGGATCAAATTCTCGATATCGCAAATACTAATAGATACTAAAAAAATTCTTACCATCCCCGTTGCCATCGGATATACCATTGCTGCCGGCATTGTGTTCGGTGCCTTCCTCGGTTACCTGAGTAGCTCACAACAAATTTTTCAAGTTCAATATGCGCTGGGCGATCAATTCGCACTCTATTTTGGTGTGCTCGCAGCGTCGGTCGGAGTTGCCTCGCTAGTCAACGCCAAGCTAGTAATGCGCTTTGGCATGCGTCGTTTGTCACAGGGAGCAACCGTTTTTATAGTCGTGTTATCGGTGCCGTTTTACTTCATAGCCGAGCATTACGCTGGGAACCCTCCATTAATTCAGCTGATGATTTACCTACTAGCCGTGTTTTTCTTCATCGGTATTTTATTCGGCAACCTGAATGCACTAGCGATGGAACCACTAGGCTCCATAGCCGGGCTTGGTGCCGCAGTTGTCGGGTCATTATCAACGCTGGTATCGGTAGTGCTAGGCGTGGCTGTTTCAAGTGCCTATGACAACACGGTATTGCCACTAGTCAGTGGGTTCGCTTTGCTTGGAATTAGTTGCTTGGTGGTGATGGCTTGGACTGAGGTAATGTCGGCTAAAGCTTTAAAGCAGGGCTGTACTGAGAGTGGACCAAGTTAGGGGGACGTTTTTGGTTGGATTAAAAAATGACAGGTTGGCTATATTAGATTCTTCATGGTTATGTGAAAGGTGGTTTTTGTTCGATAAATTGAGTATCAGAATCCAAGTTTGAAATCGTGACGAGGAAATGGCATTGATGCCGCTCGTGTCCGATCACGTCCTACTTTGGTATGACGTTGTTTTAGGTTGAACGGGTGCCGTGGCATATAAGTGAGTCGGTGATAAACGCTTTAAGCAACCGCTCGAACAGTTTTTGATAGATTGGTAAGGTATGGATGCCGAAAGCTATCACGAAAATAAATACAATTAATGCCGAATTATTCTCAATTTGTCACAGACCTATTTTGCTATAAAATATCGAAATACGATTTAGTACTTTAACCGCACGCACTACGGGCTTTTAAAACAGCCCTATATTCATGAGGTCGCTTAGTAATGCCACAATATATATTCGTTTATCTAGGAGGAGAATATCCTTCGAACCCAGAAGAAGGACAAAAGCATTTTTCTAAGTATCAGCAGTGGCTGTCATCGTTGGGTGATGCAGTTATTAGCCCTGCGATTCCTTTCAAAGACACTCATACAGTGCAGCCTAATGGCGCGACAGGCGCGGGAAGCACAACAGCGATGTCGGGTCTTAGTATTATCAAAATGGCCTCGATGGATGAAGCGCTGAAGGCAGCGCAATCCTGTCCGTTTCTGGAGATCAATGGCACGCTTGAAATTTCTGAGATGATCGAAATGTCGAGTCAATCGCATTAGCCGCGCAGATAAAAAAAATATGTTGCGAAATTCCAATCGACATATATTTAAATATTTAAACCATCACGCCAACTGAGCAGTGATAATGATGAATTATGCTCGTTTGTTACCAACCCAATTTTAGCGCCTTTTTATGATTGAGCGTTATAGGGCAGCTTAGCTTCTATATTTTTGATGAGGCGTTCGCTTTCTTAGGGGGGGCTAAAGTGGAGCCCCCGTTTTGTTTTAAGAGGCTCGAAGAAAGCTCAAGATCGCCGCCTCAATCTCGTGTTTATCAACAATAGTGCTATGGCTTACAGGCTTATTGAATAAAGCCTTAATCACCTCTGGAATGCTGATGTCAGCTGCAGTTGCAATCGAATCAAGCGCCTCCCTATCAGAGCTGCCCTGTTTGCCAGTAATGGCCAGATCGATCACGGGTGAAAATTTGGTCCATTCAGCAGTGGAGTACACAATGCTGGGCAAAGTTTCAAGCGACGGATTGTCGTAGGCTTTAAAGCAGGTAGCGGTATGAGGGTCCATTAAGTAGCCCTTTTCAAAATGCTGCTGAATGAATGTATTGCTTTGGTCATCAATGCAAAAGTCGGCGACGAAAATTTCCTGTAGTTTTTCCAGTTCGTTGCTTTCTAGCTGGTAACAATGCTTTTCATCTAATTGTTGCATAAGCTCACGCGTACGTAATGCACCAAACAGGTCGAACAGTATCCGCTCGATATTCGATGATTTTAATATATCCATGGCAGGCGACGTGGTTTTCACTAGTGACTTGTTGGATATATCGTATTTCCCTGTATTAATCAGTTCAGTCAGCACGTTGTTAACATTCGAGGACACAATGATTTTTTCTACCGGTAAACCCATTTTCTGGGCGTAATAGGCACCGAGCGCGTTACCAAAATTACCACTTGGGATATTCAGATAAACTTTGTCACCCAACTCAATAACGTTTTTCCGCACTAGCTCCAGGTAAGAATGGATGTGGTACATAATCTGGAAAATAATGCGCCCAAAATTGACCGAGTTAGCGGCGGATAAAGAAACATTCAGTTCATTCAGCTGTTGCTTAAATGAGGGAGAGGCGAGCAAAGATTTTAGTGCAGCCTGTGCATCATCAAAACTGCCTTTAATACCGATGACTTTTAAGTTAGGTGCCGACTCAGTTACCATTTGTAAACGCTGTACATCCGACGTGCCGCCTTCGGGGTAAAGGCAAACAACTTGTATGTTTTCTCGGTTCTTGAAGGTCTCTAAGGCTGCTGGCCCAGTATCTCCACTGGTAGCCGCCAGAATCAAGTATTGTTGTCGGCGCTGTTTGGCGAGCGATGCCAGCACGTAACCAAACGGCTGCAAGGCCATATCCTTAAATGCCCGTGTTGGGCCATGGAATAGTTCGCTGACGTAGATATTGTCATCGACTTTGACCAAGGGGACTGGATTAGTCGGATCGTCGAATTGGTCGTACAAATCGAGCGCTTGTTGCAACGTTAGCGGGTCGATATCCACCTCAAACAAATTTAATATAGATAGCGCGAGCGATTTATAGTTTTGATCAAGCTGACTTTCAAGGAATGTGTGGGGGAATTTAGGTACTGCCTCTGGGCTATAAATGCCGCCGAATGATGCAATAGGCGCCAGTATCGCATCCGAAAATTTAACTTTTTTTGGAAATGAAGGTTCGTTTCCACGGGTTTCAATAAAAAACATGAGCTTTCCAGCAAATTATTATCAAGCATGGTCGAATATTTTGATCATGCAGAGAGACAGAAAAACAGGATTATATCGTAGCGAATAGGGCGAACAAGCTGTTTTAGCCAAGAGTTAGGGATAAACTGGGGTAGCAGGACAAAATTTACTGTCTAATCACTTCAACTTGTGAGTAATTGTGGGTAAAATCCTAAGATTACTCGTGGCTTCTTACTCGCAACTTTAGATTCGTCTCGTTAAACGAGCTTTCGAGTTGTTTTGCTTGTTTGTATGGCTTCAGGGGAGCGTCGTACTTAACGCATACCATCGTCGAAAAAGTTCGAGTCAGACTTCTTCTTCGTGCCATTTAGATAAGTCCGACAGCTTCCTAAGAATACTTCTTTAATACCTACTCATTTTTTGAGGCCGAATGTCCGATTCCGAAAAGACTAATTTACTTAACCTGAACCGCGCCGGATTAGAATCCTATTTTATCGGTATCGGAGAAAAATCGTTTCGCGCTAAGCAACTCATGCAGTGGGTCCATCAGCGCGGTGTCATAGATTTTGAAAAAATGACGGATATGTCGAAGCCATTGCGCGAAAAACTGCAGCACGAAGCCTGCATAATTTTGCCTAACGTAGATGTCATTCAAAAATCGAAAGACGGCACTAGGAAGTGGCTGCTAAATGTTGACGGTACAGAAAACTCTGTCGAATGCGTGCTTATCCCTGAGAAAACTCGCACCACTCTGTGTATCTCTTCACAGGTTGGCTGTACGCTGAATTGTACTTTTTGCTCGACCGCCAAGCAGGGCTTTAATCGAAATTTGACCACAGCAGAAATCATCGCCCAGTTACACCTCGCGCATCATAGTTTGTTGCTAGAAGGTAACGAGAAAGGCATTACCAATGTCGTCATGATGGGTATGGGCGAACCGCTAATGAATTTTGATGCAGTCATAGCTGCAGTTGACATGATGTGTGATGATTATGCTTATGCACTTAGCAAGCGCCGAGTCACGATCAGTACCGCAGGTGTTGTGCCAGCAATGGAGAAAATGTGTGAGGTAACCGATGTCAGTTTGGCTGTCTCGTTACATGCGCCGAATGATGCTATCCGTGACATTATCGTACCAATCAATCGAAAATATCCAATCAAACAGCTATTGGCTGCTTGTCACACTTACATTGATGGCTATAAGAGCCGCAAGATCACCTTTGAATACGTCATGTTAAAAGGCATTAACGATAGTCTCGAAAATGCAAAGGAGTTAGCGAAACTTATTAGTAACATCCCTTGCAAACTTAACCTGATTCCTTTCAATCCATATCCACATGCCATCTATGAATGCTCGGATAAGGAAACAATTGACCAGTTTCGAGAGTATGTTTCGAGCAAGGGCATCATAACCGTTACGCGCCGAGCCAGGGGTGAAGATATAGACGCAGCCTGTGGCCAATTGGCGGGTCAATTTAAAGATCGAAGTCGACGTAGTGAGAAATATCAACTTAGCTTACAAGACATTGGTGGACTATCACGTGCCCATTAGAACTGGGCTGTTGGTCTTGTTGCTACCCCTATTGACCGCCTGTGTTACCGTTGGTGGAGAGCCGCCTGCTCAAAACGAAAAAGCCAGTGCGATCAATGTGCAGCTTGGCATTGGCCACATGGAGCAAAATAACTTTGAGCAGGCGAATCAAAAGCTACAGAAAGCATTGCGTCAAGACCCAAACTCAGCGACGGCGCATTATGTCTATGCCATACTGAAGGATCAACTTTTAGAAAAAGGCGAGGCGGAAAAACACTACAAAATAGCGGTCGAACTAGATCCGGATAATTCCTCAGCTGCCAATAACTACGGTAAATTTTTATGCTTGAATGAGCGAGAAGCCGAAGCAGAAAAATATTTTTTGCGCGCCTTAAGGAATCCACTATACAAGACCCCTGAGATTGCCTATACCAATGCGGCACTATGCGTGCTAAAAATAGACGAAAAAGGCAAAGCCAAAATATATTTGAAGAAAGCACTAGCCGCAAAGAGTAACTTTGGGAGCGCATTGATCGAAATGTCTACTCTCGGGCTAGATGAAGGCAGTTTTGATACATCAAAACTTTATATTGATCGGTTCCATTTAGTTGACCGACCAACCGCAAGAAGCTTATGGTTAGCGATTAGAGCGGAACTTGGAATTAATGGAGCAAATAATGTCGAGGGATTAGGGCAGCAACTCGAGTCTGAATTTCCGGACTCGGCCGAACTTAAATCCTGGTTAGCATTACAATAAATCATGAATGAATCAGATATAGTTGACGAAAAAGATACAGTCGACGAAAAAGATATAGTCGACGAAAAAGATATAGTCGACGAAAAAGATATAGTCGACGAAAAAGATATAGTCGACGAAAAAGATATAGTCGACGAAAAAGATATAGTCCAAACCTATATAGCC
>JBLHID010000101.1:0-10982 GCA_047615545.1 Polaribacter sp. | reverse complement strand
AGCATTTTGAAAATGCTAGCCAACACCAGTCCACCCGACGACGGCAATGTGGCCGTAACGAAATCAGCCAATCCATATTGAAAACGCATCGGTTTTCGTAAAATAACTTGATACTGATTCAAGTCTTGAAGTGACCAAACACCGCCGTTCGCCTGAACACTGGCTACGAGTTTTTGCGCTGTTTCGCCCTGATAAAAACCACTAGCACCTTCGCTCGCCAGCAATGCGAGCGTTCGCGCCAGATCAGACTGCTTGATTAAGCTACCTAACTCTGGGATTTCACCGTTGTGTAATAAAATATTGCGCGTTGACCGGTAGCGTTGTAATACCGGTAACCGAAATTTGGCCAGACGGCGATATACCGACTCCACTTCAAAACCATTTTCTGCATGGCCTATCGCATTAGCCATGCTGACCTTTAAAGGCAATACGCCATAATGACGTTGTAGATGATCGAGTGCCGCCGGAATGCCTGGAATACCCGCTGAGGTTGCACCGTTCATGGCAAGGTCGTGATCGACTTCACCATTGGCTTTCAGGTACATATCGCGATGTGCTTTTAAGGGTGCTCGCTCGCGGGCGTCGAGCATTACCTGCTGATCATCATTCTGGCGATGCAACAGATAGAACCCACCACCGCCTATGCCTGATGAGTATGGTTCGACAACTGCCAGTGTGCTGGTCACGGCGATTGCTGCGTCAAAGGCATTACCGCCGCGTTTGAGTACGTCGATGCCTGCCTGTGTCGCTAATGGATGTGCGCTAGCAACAGCGTATTCAGCGCTGTTGACCGTCGTCGCTATCGAACATTGCATCAAAAACAAAAAAGCCCCAACAATGTGAGGCCGAAATAGTCGCTCTACTTTCATCTTTTCACCTTTATTGTAACTGCTGTGTGTCACTGCTCGTTGTTACTGTTCGTTACGCTGGCTAGTCATTGCCGGTGAGAAGCTTATATTTTACCATTAGTTCATCCTGAGTTTCGACTACCTCAGGGTTAAATGGGATGCAATCAACAGGGCACACGATCACGCACTGCGGCTCAGAGAAGTGCCCAACGCACTCAGTACACAAATCTGGGTTGATTTCGTAAATTTCTTCACCTGGATAAATAGCGTCGTTTGGACATTCGGGTTCACAAACATCACAATTAATACACTCATCAGTGATCAATAACGCCATTCTAGTTTTCTCCTCATATTACTCAATTACTATTCAATCTACGTTCTAGACTTTTCTAATTTTTCAGTCAATTTTTGCAAAATCAGAGGATGTAAAAATTCAGATACATCACCCTCGAGCCGAGCAATTTCACGCACCAAACTCGAAGATACGAAAGCATAATGTTGCGCGGCCGTAAGGAAAACCGTTTCTATTTCGTGGGCGAGAGAACGGTTCATACCTGCCAGTTGAACCTCATACTCAAAATCCGATATCGCTCTTAACCCTCTAATAATGATTTCAGATTGACACTCCCGTGCAAAATCAATCAACAACCCTGAAAAAGGTCGAATTGATATTTTAGGGTTATCCGCAAATACCACTTCAAGCATTTCAGTGCGCTCATCAATATCAAAGAACGGTTGTTTAGCAAGGCTATCCGCTACGCCTATCACGACATGATCGAACATTTTCGACGCCCGTTCACAAATGTCGATATGACCTTTAGTGACAGGGTCGAAGGTGCCGGGATAAATTGCAATTTTTTCCATTTTCATCTCACGTGAAATCAGCCACAAAATTATCCGCTAAGTTTAGCGACTTCCTAACCATTCGACCATAGCATAATTGACCTGCCCGGCTTTTTTATGTTTAAGCCAACCAAAATCGTTTGACGGCAATTCAAACCGTTCGTGTTTCGGCCATTCTAGATAGATTTTCGCACCATGATTGAGTCGGTCGGACTGTACCAAAGCCTCTAATACAGCTTGCTTTAGATGACCCTCTGCAAAAGGTGGGTCAATGAACACTAAATCGTACTTTAAAATCAAATAGGGGATCAGCTTTAATGCATCTCCCATACGAATATCGGATTGACCCATATCAGTCGAATCATGCGCCAGTCGGTCAGCTTGTAACATTAAATTTTTGTAGGCCCGAAGGTTTTTTTCTAGCATAGTTACTTGCTTTGCCTCGCGGGACAAGGCTTCGAAGCCCAGTGCGCCACTCCCAGTAAAACAGTCGAGCACATGAGCACCCGGACAGTCCAGAGCAACCCAGTTGAACAACGTTTCTCGCACCCGACTAGTGGTAGGTCGAAGCCCTTCAATATCCGCTACATGAATCTGGCGGCTGCGCCAACGCCCACCAATGATTCGTACCTGTTGTGATTTGCCGCTATTCATTTGTTTGTATCGCTGAATGTGTGTCAGAAGATGAATCAGAGTACCCAGAATTGATCGCTTTCTGTTAGCATATTGTGCCTGAAATCCCTACTGCAGGAAAATAGATGTTCGGCTTTAAATCGGGTGATAAAAAACAGGACTCTGAGCCTAAAAAAAGTAAAGGTTTGTTTTCATCTCTGCGCGAAAGACTTGCCAAGACTCGATCTAATTTATCATCCGGCCTAGCCAATATTTTACTGGGTAAGAAACACGTCGATGGCGACTTACTCGAGCAACTCGAAGATCAGCTTCTGCTAGCGGATATCGGTCTGCCAACCACCCAAAAAATTACTTCCAGCTTGACCGAGTCGCTCAACCGTAAGCAGTTGAAGGATGGAGAAACGGTATATTCCGTGCTTAAACAGACAATGGCTGACGTGCTCCAGCCGAGTGCTGTTGCGCTTAAAATCGACACTCAACATAAGCCCTATGTCATATTAATGGTTGGCGTTAATGGCGCTGGCAAAACAACTACGGCAGGAAAGCTGGCTCATAAGTTGAAGTCTGAAGGCCATCGAGTCATGCTATCAGCAGGCGATACTTTTCGTGCCGCCGCAGTCGAGCAACTCCAAGCTTGGGGTGACAGGCTCGATATTCCTGTCATTCAACAAGGGCAAGGGGCCGACTCAGCATCGGTTATATTTGATGCGTTACAATCCGCCCAAGCTCGTAATATTGACGTACTCATTGCCGATACTGCTGGACGCCTACACACTCAAAGTAACCTGATGGACGAACTCGAAAAAATAAAACGTGTGCTCAGTAAACTCGACCCAACTGCACCACACGAAACCATGCTGGTGCTAGATGCGGGTACAGGTCAAAATGCGATGGCTCAGGCTACACAATTTAAACAATCAGTGGGCGTCACTGGCGTCACATTAACTAAATTAGACGGTACGGCCAAAGGCGGTATGATATTTAGCGTTGCCGAACAACTCAAATTACCAATACGATTTATTGGTGTTGGAGAAGCAGTTGAAGACTTACGCCCATTTGACAGCGACGAATTCGTTGACGCGCTGCTAAGCGAGTTCGAGAGTTGAACCTAAGGACACCTCTAGATATGCCCTTTAGCCTAAGTCTAAATTTATGATTGAATTTAAAAATGTCTGCAAACGATTCGAGGGTGGTTTCGACGCACTTCGTAACGTCAACATGCAGCTCGGTGATGGGGAAATGGCTTTCTTGACTGGCCATTCCGGCGCGGGAAAAAGTACACTGCTCAAGATTATTTCGCTGATCGAAAAGCCTACCCGCGGTCAGGCTCTGCTTAATCGTATCAATTTGAAAACAGTCTCCAAGTATAAGGTGCCTTATATCAGACGAAACATTGGTATTATTTTTCAGGATCATCAACTGTTGTTTGACCGCAGCGTGTTTGACAACGTTGCCTTGCCTTTAACCATCCAGGGCTATAGACATCAAGAGATAGCGAAAAGAACACGCGCCGCTCTCGATAAAGTCGGATTACTTCGTAAAGAAAAGGCAATGCCAATTACCCTATCGGGGGGTGAACAACAGCGAGTCGGCATCGCTCGTGCAGTCGTACACAAACCTATGCTACTACTGGCAGATGAACCGACGGGTAATCTTGACCCAGCGCTTTCCCGAGAAATCATGCAAATTTTTATTGATTTCCATCAGGTAGGCGTCTCTGTTTTAGTCGCAAGCCATGATTTAAGTCTGATCGATGAGCTGCAGAAGCCAGTACTCACCTTAAATGACGGACAAATGATCCACAATGACCTGCAACCCATAGCGGCATACGAATCATGATTAGGACCTACTAGTCATGGCGACAAACAATACGCGACGAAATAGACCAGAAACCTTCAATAAATTGGTCGCATACTTTTTACATCATCTTCAGTCGTTGGTGTTTAGCCTTGGCAAAATATACAAGGCTCCGACCACCACGATCATGACGGTCGCTGTCATTGGTATTACTTTATCGTTACCCAGCGGCTTCTATCTATTCCTTAAAAATATCGAGACCATGTCAGGCGACTTAAGCTCTAGCACTCAAATTACATTATATCTTGATCTAAAAACCAGCGATAAAGCGGCGCGCAAATTAAGCGAAACACTCGCTAGTAAAGGGACTATCCAAGAAACCGAATTTATTTCTCGTGATAGCGCCTTAATAGCTTTTCGGCAGAGCTCCGGCTTTGGTGAAAGTATCGACACCTTATCAAGCAACCCACTGCCACATACGGTTCTTGTCATTCCCACAAGTGACAGTGATACATTCGAGATAAAGAACCTACTCAATAGCCTAAAGGCTCTACCTGAGGTCGAGATCGCCAAGCTCGATACCGAATGGCTAGAGAGACTTTTTACCATCTTAGAAATAGCCAAGCGAGCAGTCGGCATAATCACCCTCTTATTCGCTTTTGCAGTTTTGCTAATAATTGGTAATACAATCCGCCTCGATATACAAAATCGTTATCAGGAAATCATAGTGACCAAGCTAATCGGAGGCACCAATGCCTTTATTCGCCGGCCGTTTTTATATGGCGGCTTATGGTATGGACTTTTTGGTGGCATTATATCCTGGCTAATCGTAGAACTGGCCTATCTCGCCATATCTGGCCCTCTCGGGCGGTTAAGCCTGCTGTATCAAACCGAATTAAATATCATTACTTTTTCGTTCCAAGACTTTATCATTTTGATCACTTTTAGCAGCCTGTTAGGACTAACTGGTTCGTGGATAGCCGTTGCTAAACATCTGAACCAAATCGAGCCAACGTAACAATCTGACAGGGTGACAGGGTGACTATCATGTTAAATGAACGTGAACTGCTGGAATTCCGTCCCTTAAATTCAGCCAGTAGTCTATTGTATAGGGATAGATAACTAGAAATATGGCTCGGTAGATTGATAGTTGAGACCATTACAGAGTAAATGTTATCAATTGTTAGGGGGGTAGATCAATATCACGGCATCATTAGATGGATTGTTTTTCCGACTCAAATCCAGTTTTCATCTGTTGCTGAGTGGTATTGCTAATCACCTAAAGGTATATTCCGGCCATATTTAGCCCATAACCTATAGATCTAACCAAACAGGCTTCGCTACCAAATGACTTTACAGTTAGACAGGTTGCTATTCGACAATTTACTAGTTAGACAAGGTTGAACTAAGCAATCTATTTATGCTCTAATACTGGCACTCAGCGACTAAGAGTGCTAAACATCCAAACACGAGGTTTATTATGAGTACAGAGCTGGTCAGTATTAGCAATTCACTGCCAATCCTTATGGGTTCGTCTAATTTAGATGCCTACATACAGGCTTCGCGTAGAATACCTATTCTTACGCCAGAGGAAGAATATGCATACGCTACCGATTTACAGGCAACTGGGAACCTTGCGTCTGCACAAAAGCTAGTTTTACCCCACCTTAGATTTGTCATTAAGATTGCCAATAACTACGCTGGTTATGGTTTAGCTATATCGGATTTAATCCAAGAAGGCAGTATAGGTTTAATGAAAGCCGTTAAACGATTTGATCCTGAAGTCGGCGTCCGCCTTGTTTCATTCGCTGTGCACTGGATAAAAGCTGAGATACACGAATTTATACTTAAGAATTGGCGCATAGTCAAAATAGCCACCACCAAAGCTCAGCGTAAACTGTTTTTTAAGTTGCGTAGTCAGAAGACTCGATTAGGCTGGTTTAAATCTGAAGAAATTACCCACGTAGCCGAAACCTTAGGCGTTACACGTGAAAATGTGATGGAAATGGAAAACAGACTCAACAACCAAGATATCGGTTTTAACATGAGTAGCGATGAAGACGACGACTCGTCCTATATAGCGCCTGAGAACATGCTCATGTCGAGCACGCCTTCCCCAGAAATCACGCTTGAATCTAAAGACTCGAAGCAGCAAAACAGTCTACATTTGAGAAAAGCACTAGATGAACTAGATGATCGTAGTAAAGAGATAGTGTCTCGACGATGGCTAAATGACGAGTCTAAAGCGACGCTACACGAGCTTGCCGATGAATTTGGTGTGTCAGCAGAACGCATTCGACAAATAGAAAAGAACGCATTCAAAACTATAAAAGCAACATTTGTAGCCTGATCGTAAAGTAACAGGGCTAAATCAAAAGCACGGTTCTTAATAGCCGTGCTTTTTTTTGCCTATAGATGACCATCCTTCGCCATCCTCAATAACTGTACTCCCATGTTATTTTAATACTGCCCACCGCAGGGCTCAATACGCCCATCGACGTAAGTCACCATTGATAATCGAGGTGCCAGACTGGCCTTGCTTTACTTCAAAGACGCCTGGGATTTCAGGCTAAATTTGGAACTTTTAAGGTATGGGTGTCTATGAAGATGATGAACACTTAGTGTAAAAAGAAGCCTACCAATGTTGAAGGGCTGGAGGGTGTTTATCTTCCGCCGGAATAGGTGTTCAGCTTCGCCCGAATACGCACTTGTTACAATTTGCTTCAATTGTGGCGCATTGCTACAATTACCGCTATACACTAACGAGGGTACTACAATGGCTACAAACAGCATACGATTAGACCAAGACCTGATCGAAAAAGCTACCATAATGGCTAAAGCCTTGAGTCGCACACCACCTAAGCAAATTGAGCACTGGGCAAAAATTGGCGCGATTATGGAAGACAATCCTGATTTGCCGTATGAGTTTGTGAAGCAGGCAATAATAGCAGACGCTGAGCGGAAAGCGGGAAAACTAGAGAGCTATGACTTTGGCTAAAGCTATCAATGTTTTACAAACGCCTTCCTTTAGAAAAAACGTAAAGAAGCTCAAGCCAAACCAAAAAAAGGAGCTGGATTCCGTAATTAAAACTCTAATGGCTAAACCGACCCTAGGTGAACAGAAAAAGGGGAGCTTAGCTTTCTTGCGGGTATATAAATTTAACATGAACAAACAGCTGACATTGTTAGGGTATAGTTTTGATGACGGAACGCTAACCCTAGAATTGATGGCGCTGGGCTCTCACGAAAATTTTTACCGCGACATGAAACGACTCACATAGAATCATAACGCCCGCATAAGCTGCGGGGTGAACTTGGCGACTTTTTTGGAATCTGGGGACGAATACTGGGACAGTATACTAATTAAGAATCAGGACATCTGCACTTAAGACGCTAGGTCGAAAACCAACTAAGAAGAAATAGGTATACTGTCCCCTGATTACCCAAGCTCATTTTTCACTCTGATCAAGGCGTTCAGTACAGTGCTGAACTTTTCAATAAAACCTTATCAGTACATGATATCACTCAGAGTATGAGTCGACGAGGAAACTGCTGGGACAACTCAGTCCAGGAACGATTTTTTAGAAGTTTAAAAAGCGAATATCTAAATGGTCTCTCGTTCATTAACCACTCATCTGTTATCGGCGCAGTTGAGTACTACATTCGATATTACAACAATAAAAGAATACACTCTGCCATTGGAAATATAACCCCAGTGCACAGACGACAACAATTACTTAAAGTGGCTTAGAGTTCCTACGGAAATACTTGACCATTACACTATATTTACGAGAGCCTATTATAGTAAATAGTTGTATGCCGCTAAAAAGGATTCTCTGTATCATCTTCGAAATCTATATTTCTTTGATGCTGTACAAAATTAGTTTCTTCGGGCCAGAGAATATTCAAAACCTTAGAATCAACTTGTTGATCATTAATATAAAAATTAATTTTGTAATCACCACCTTGAAAGTTAAAGGCCCACAAGTCTAATTGAATGTAGTCACCGTCATTAAAAATCATTGGTTTATCAATGGTTATCGTATCGACCTCGCCGTACTGCAGGTTTGAAAATAAAACATCTGTTTTAAAAACAATCGTTGAATTTGGGGTTTTATCTTTATCCATCATTAGCAAAGCGAGTCCATGGGCGTTACGCAAAGTCATATACGCAGCAGATGTACTGCCTACCATAGAAAAAAATAAGCTATAAATATTATCGTCACCAATGCACGCACTAATCAGGTCAAAATCATGGCTCAGTCCATCTACTAACAACCAATCATTATTAGGAGTGATTTTTTGTTTTTGATTTAACACAGATTCATTACTGATTAATTGATAGGAGTAATCGATCTGATACTCCTTTATGGGATGTATATTTGCAATCAGCTGTAATTTTTTCATATCTCCAAAAAACACAAGGCCGCCGTCATCACACTCAATATAAAGCTCGAAAGCACCAGCATTGCCCTCATAGACGGGCACGTCGATTAACGATAGAAAATCATCTTCAGGTAGTATCTTGATAGATTCTATAGAGGTTCCTTTTGCCAATAACTCAGCTCTTTTTTGGGCCGTAATATATATAACGTTAGAAAGAAGGGGAATATCCGCGGTTCCAACACTGATAACCTTAGATGGGAAAGTTAACAGCTCACTTTCATAGCTATCTAAATATCCTGACATTTCTCCCTTAACATTTGCAAGAACTGTATTATCAATTGACATTGCATTTATCGTATAGGAAAAATTTTTGGCTGGTGCATTTGAAGTAACCACAGAAAACATAGCTGGTGTAATATCGCCTAGTGTAACTTGAGAAGCATAAATTTGCGTTTCAAATTTTGGCTCTATGCTCATTAGGTGCCAAGGGAAGTTGTTGTGATCTGGAGCCTCAACTTCGACCCTAATATTATTAACTAGATGATTCCCTTTAATATTCTTTATAAAAACACGAAGTTTATTAAAATGAAACGCTTCTCTTTGGTCGAAATCCATGTCTTGATATTGATCTAACACAAATTTTCTAGCTGGAACGTTAACAGACATTAATCCAAATGGATCAACTTGCTGAGGGATTTTTGTCGCCTCAATATTTAGATTTTCATCAAGTAATCCTAAGAAACTTAAGTTGTAAGATGAGGGCAAGAATTGCTTGCCTTGCATCTCAAACACGCTGTCCTCTAAATATTCTTCCAGTAAAAAATTGTTATCTACCAAATCATAATTTTCTACACCAAAAAAATCACCATTATCAAAGGCATCGCGAAAATAGAATGCATTAAACGGTAAAAGCGCTTCTTCGAGCTTATGTTCTCTAATTTGCAATTTTTGACCATCAAAACGATGTAAATTATCTGGGTAAACCATATGCATTTGGTCAACAAACATCGGTTGATAGAAATTGCCGGTAAAGTAATGCAGCCCATACCCAGCGATTGGGATGGCAGATAACAACATCATTGCTTGGCGAACAACTCGGTTCTTTTTACGAGTCCCTTTCCACTGAATCTCAAAGGAAGCTGCTAATTCATCTAGTCGTACCGACAAGGGTGAAAGCTGCTTGTATTCACTGTTGTTGAGGATGGCTTCTTCAAGCTCTTTCTTAAATTCAATATTGGCAAGGCGACTATTTGAATAGGAAGGTATATCTAGGGTGTCGTTAAGTTCTATTCTTAAATGGCACAATGGGCTGAGTACATCACCATCATCATCATTTATTCTGTTGTCAGGTGACGCTTTTTGTATTTTATATAAAGTGGCCCTTAGATGATCCAAGCCCTCTTTATTTAGGATTTTGTGGTCTATAGACTTTTTTGCCGAAAATGCATTGCCCAAAACTTGTGATAAGCTTGCCAGATTCATTTATCTCATTCCATTTATAATTAAACTAGTGAGGTAATTGCAAAACTCAATAAACGTGTGGGATTCTTAGCTAAATCACACTAAAAAACCATGTCTGGTGCTTATTTGTTAAAATAAGCTGTAAGCAAACAACAAAAAAACCAACCCGCACAGGCACATCTTAATGTACCTAACACACCCCGTATTATCCAGTATTTGGCATCACTTTCAAACCACTCTTTTTCAGGAATTACAAGAAGCAGTCGGCGAGTTAACTGCGAAACAAAAAAAATTCATTGAAGTGCTAGAGCTGGCTCAAATTGAAACACACCTGCCTTATATCGGTCGGGTTCCAGGGTGCCCGACGGCAGACCGAAGTGCCATTGCTCGTGCCTTTGTTGCTAAGCCATTCATAGACACCCATACTTTAAAAGTTCCAAATTTAGCCTGAAGTCCCAGGCGTCCTTGGAGTAAAGCAAGGCCAGTCCAGGAAAGGTACGAATAGATTCGCGCATAATCAGGCTTTTCTAGCGATTCTGCGGACTTTAAGCAAACCCTAAACATAGCTATCCGATGGACGAAGATTCGGCCAAGCTCCTTTTGGTTTTTTGTTTCAAAAGCGAGAATAAAGCACAGGCACTCGTCAATTGACAATATACTATTTGCGTATTCCGACCGATGCTGAAAACCTATTCGGAAACCCAGTGTTCAGCTTCGCCGGAATACGCAGGTGCGTCGTTACGTGGATGCACCTTGTTAAAGACATGCATTAGAGCAGGAGCCCATAAATAGAGTAACCTAGGAGCAGTTTTATAAAAACTATTAGTGATTAGCATTAAACGCCCCGTTCGTCCTGAACATCGGCTCTCCTGCGCATCCATGCGCCCGTGACATACGACCGCCATGGATGGCGGAAGTGTCGTTTGTGCAGGAGCACACAAACGCCCCGTTCATCCTGAACATCGGCTCTCCTGCGCATCCATGCGCCCGTGCCATACCGTTCATCCTGAACAT
>JBLHID010000100.1:0-10997 GCA_047615545.1 Polaribacter sp. | reverse complement strand
TTGTTGGACTAAATCTTGCCCCTTGTGTTCATCATCTTCAGAAATGTCTTTATCTTTCTCAAGTGACTTAAGATCACTATTCGCATCACGACGAATATTGCGGATAGCAATTCGAGCATTCTCAGCCAGCTCTTTAACCACTTTGACGAGTTCTTTACGCCGCTCTTCTGTCAATGCAGGCATGGGCACACGTATAACAGCACCCGACGTCGATGGATTTAAGCCTAGATCTGACTTCATAATCGCTTTTTCGATCACGGCCACCATACTTTTATCCCAAGGCGTTACTGCCAAAGTTCGTGCATCTTCAACCGTCAGATTTGCGGCTTGTCCAATAGGCACTTCACTGCCATAAAAGTCGACCGTAATATGGTTCAACAAACTGACATGTGCGCGGCCCGTTCGAATTTTTGACAATTCGACCTTAAATGCTTCGATGCTTTTGTTCATTCGACTCAACGCATCTTTTTGTACATCAAAAATCATTTTTATGCCTCTTTTTGGGTCACTAATGTGCCGATAGATTTACCTTTTGCCAGTTCGAGCAAAACACCCGGCTGGCTCATATCACAAACCACCATATCGAGCGCATTATCGTTGCATAGAATCATCGCTGCAACATCCATAACGCCCAAACGCTGATCAATTGCCTGATCGTAGTCAAGATGATCGTATTTTTCTGCATCTTGAAATTTGACAGGGTCTTTATTATAAATCCCGTCTACTTTAGTCGCCTTAACCATCAGGTTGGCCTGAATTTCGACTGCCCTTAAACTAGCACCCGTATCAGTAGTGAAATAAGGACAACCGGTACCTGCAGCAAAAATGACGATACCGCCATCGGCTATCTTCTGCCGTGCTTCGCGTTGTGTATATCGATCACACACCTGAGGCATATCGAGCCCCGACATAACAGTTGCCTGTACTCCACGCTGTTGCAAGCTATCTCTCAACGCAAGGGCGTTCATCACGGTCGCTAACATACCCATGTGATCGCCAGTGACTCGATCGACACCGGCCTCAGCCAGTTGAGCGCCTCTGAACAAGTTACCACCGCCAACGACAACACCCAGCTCTACACCCGCTTGTTGCAGGTCATCCAATTCTTCAGATAACTGCGCTATAACAATCGGATCTATACCAAAATCATATTGCCCCATTAGGGCTTCACCACTAAGTTTAACCAGTAAGCGTTTGTATTTAAGGTCGGTCATTTTTCACTCATATATTTAAAGATTGCCTCGAAACGTAATGCCTTCTTTAAGTGACATCTTTTACTATGAAACACTACCGTAAATCCACCTAGGTCAATCCGATGAATTACAGTGTACATCAACTACCTTTGGATTGGCCTACAGAACCAAAAACGAGGTTCTTTTGTTATCGCAATAGAAACGATTTTAAGACGTCCATAAAATAAAGGCCGCGAGAGCGGCCCTTATCTGAGTTTGTAAGCTTTAGCTTTTGAGCTGAGCAGCCACTTCGGCGGCAAAGTCTTCGACTTTCTTTTCGATGCCTTCACCGACTTCATATCGAACAAAGCGCGTGATTGAACTGCCTGCATTTGACAATAACTTGCCGACGGTCAGATCTGCATCCTTAACGAAAGGCTGCCCCAGTAAAGTAACCTCTGCCAGAAACTTATTCAAACGCCCCTGAATCATTTTTTCAATGATTTCCGCAGGCTTACCACTATCTTGAGCTTGAGCAATCAAAATACCTTTTTCTTTTGCAACGAACTCAGCAGGTACCGCAGCTTCATCAATATATTTTGGATTAACAGCTGCAATGTGCATCGCAATATCACGCGCCATATCAGTAGAGGCATCCGATTCAACCAATACGCCAATGCGTGAACCATGCGAGTATGAAGCAACACCTTGGGCAGACTCGACGATTTCAAAACGCCGAATTAAAATATTTTCGCCTACTTTTGAAATCAATGCCTGACGTGCCTCCTCAACTGTTTGAGAGTCACTAATCGATAGTCCACCAATGGCTTCAACCGATGCTGGCTTATGGCTTAGAATCGCTTTTACTACACCGTCAGCGAATGCCTGGAAATTACTGTCTTTCGCGACAAAGTCGGTTTCAGAGTTAATTTCAAGAATAACCGCTGTATTACCTTCGACGTTGACTATGACTGCACCATCAGCAGCCACTCGACTTGCTTTTTTATCGGCTTTAGCCGCACCCGACACACGCATCAGCTCTGCTGCAGCTTCGATATCGCCATCGCATTCAACCAGTGCTTTTTTACATTCCATCATTCCCGAGCCAGTACGCTCGCGAAGTTCTTTTACTAAAGATGCTGTTACAGCCACTTCAATGCCTCACTTAATTTAACTTGACGTTATTTAACTTGACGTTATTTAACTTGATGATACTTAACTTGACGTTCTTAAGCATAGAGCCCTAAGAATAAGGCAAGCCATCAATTCGTTTTAATAGGCCTCTTAAACATCCGAGCTAAATGTCGGCACGATTTTTTAAGAGGGTAGTTCCTCGTCACCAGATCGACCTCTCAGCCAACCTGGTCACGAGGTTAGTATTACTCTTCGCCTTCAGCTTTCTCTGCTGCAGGTTTTACTGCCTTTTTCGTAGCTGCTTTCTTAGTCACTGCCTTTTTGGTCGCGGCCTTTTTAACTGCGGCTTTTTTTGGCGCTTCGGCTACTGCTGGTGCTTCGGCTACTGCTGGTGCTTCGGCTACTGCTGGTGCTTCGGCTACTGCTTCTTCTGCTGGTGCTACGTCTGCTTCCACTGACTCAGACTCAGACTCAGTATCTGTTTCTTCCGCAGCTGGCTTTTTATCTGCGATTTTCGAAGGCGCTTTTGCTACTTCTTCTCTCGCTTTAATCTCACCGGCAATGCTCTCCTTACCAACCAGAATCGCATCAGCAGCCATTTTGGTATAAAGCTTGATCGCTCGCATCGAATCATCATTACCTGGAATAATATAATCAATACCATCCGGGGAGTTATTTGTATCAACGATACCAACAACAGGAATACCTAGCTTAGTAGCTTCTAAAATCGCAATATTTTCGTAACCGACGTCGATGACGTAAAGTACATCAGGTAAGCTGTTCATTTCCTTGATGCCACCTAGTGTTTTATGTAGTTTTTCTTGCTCTCGAGATAATTGCAGGATTTCTTTCTTGCTAATTTTCTCGTAAGCGTTGTTCTTCTCCATTTCTTCCAGTTCTTTTAAACGCTTAATAGAAGCGCGAACCGTACGGAAGTTAGTCAACATACCACCTAACCAGCGGTGGTTAACAAAAGGCATACCACAACGCTCAGCTTCAGCTTTGACCGATTCACTGGCTGCACGCTTGGTGCCAACGAACATTACTTTACCTTTGTTAGATGCAACCTTCCCTAGGAAGTTAAGTGCATCTTTAGCCAACGGCATAGTCTGCTCGAGATTGATGATATGGATTTTATTACGCTCGCCAAAAATAAAGGGAGCCATTTTAGGGTTCCAGAAACGGGTTTGGTGACCGAAGTGCACGCCCGCTTCCAACATTTCACGCATAGTGACATTAGACATAGTTATCTCCAGATATCTGTCTTGAGTAGTCGGCTATTCACAATGACTACTCGGGGTTAAGCCTCCACATATCCAGCGATTACGACCTGTTTCTCTGGTAAAAAACAAGCACCCATAATCGTTTGTTGATACGTGTGTGTATTTATATATTTAATTAAATTTACTCTGATCTTGCCGAGAGCGCGCGCTTTATACCATAATCCCCCTTTCTCAACAACAACACAGTAGTAATTTATGGGCGTCTCGATCAAAAATAGTGAAGAAATCAACAAAATGCGTATCGCGGGCAGGCTTGCTGCTGATGTGTTACATATGATTGAACCATATGTAGCACCAGGAATCACCACTCAAAAGCTGAATGACATATGCCACGACTATATTGTAAACCATCAGCAGAGCATTCCTGCACCACTTAACTACCGAGGCTTTCCTCGTTCAATTTGCACTTCGGTCAATCATGTCGTTTGCCACGGTATTCCTGCGGAAAAGAAACTGAAGACAGGTGATATTATTAATATAGATATCACCGTCATAAAAGACGAGTATCACGGCGATACCAGCCGTATGTTTATGGTAGGCAAACCCACCATTCAGGGTGAGCGCCTGTCACGTATCGCTTACGAATGCATGAAAATAGGTATAGAAATGGTTAAACCTGGAGTTCGCCTTGGGGACATTGGCCATGCCATTCAAACCCACGCCGAAAAAAACAAGTTCAGCATTGTGCGTGAATATTGCGGCCATGGCATCGGCAAAGTATTCCATGAAGACCCACAAGTTTTGCATTACGGCAAACCGGACACTGGGCTAGTACTAGAGGCTGGCATGATTTTCACCATTGAGCCAATGCTTAACCTTGGCAAACGTCACGTAAAATTACTACCCGACGATTGGACTGTTGTTACTAAAGACCATAGCCTTTCAGCCCAATGGGAGCATACTAACTTGGTAACAGAAGACGGTTTTGAAGTGCTAACCGAGCATCCAGAAAAACCGTTATAACGATGGAGAGTGAAGTGTCTACCAATAGCCTAATCGACCCGGGCCAGAACAACATGAACCTGCCCAACCTAGTGGTCGATATAGACCGTTGCCTGTCAAAAATAAAGACGCCGCAAGGGATTGTAGCAAAGCCGGTGACTGACGGTCTTAATCGAACGAATGAGCAACTTTATGCTGCATTCGACCAAGGTGCGCCAATCCAAACGCTAGTGCGGCAAAAATCAAAAGTCATCGATCATGTGCTTAAATATTGTTTCGATAGCTTTATTGATATTTCAATTAGCACTTCAAATTGCGCTCCAATCAATAAGGCCCAAGAATGCCAATGCAGCTTGGTCGCCGTAGGGGGTTATGGTCGGTCAGAGTTACTGCCGGGATCAGATATCGACTTGATGATACTGCTCAGCCAACAACCGGGTAAGCAGCTTGAAACCCAATTATCACGTTTCATCACATTTCTATGGGATATCGGTCTCGAAGTGGGCCACAGCGTGCGTACTATTGAAGACTGCGTCGAACAGGGCAAGGCAGATGTGACAGTCATTACCAATATGATTGAGGCTCGCCTCATCTGTGGCGATGAAAACCTGTATAAGCAATTTCAACAGGCTATTGACCCTAGCAAACTATGGTCTTCAAGGGAGTTTTTTGAAGCCAAATTGGAGGAACAGCATAATCGACATTTACGCTATAACGATACAGCCTATAATCTAGAGCCAAACATCAAAGAAGGCCCAGGGGGATTGCGTGACATCCAAATTGTTGGCTGGGTCGCCAAACGTCATTTTGGTACCCGAACCTATCTCGAGCTAATTGACCGTGGGTTCATCACCACAGATGAATACCAACTGCTTGTACAGGGTCAGCGTCATTTGTGGAAGGTCAGGTTTGCACTACATCGCCTAGCAAAAAGACGTGAGGATAGACTCTTGTTTGACTATCAAAATCAGATTTCAACTGATTTCGGATTTGAAGCTGGGCCGCACAATCTCGCGATAGAGCAGTTCATGCAGCAATACTATCGTACTATTATGGAACTCGAGCGCCTGAATGAAATGCTGCTTCAAATATTCAAAGAAGAAATTTTATTTGCCGATAGCAAAAAGAAAACCAGTGTCATCAATGCTCGTTTCATGTTGCGAAACACCTTTATCGAAGTTAAACATCCCAATGTATTCAAACAACACCCGCCAGCTCTAGTCGAACTGTTTGTGTTAATTTCGACCCATGAAGGCTGCGAAGGCGTTAGCGCATCGACCATCAGATTAATCCGCGAACATCTTTATTTAGTCGATGATAACTTCAGAAACAACGATGAAGTTAAACGCCTTTTTATGCAATTGATGAGCGCACCGAATGGCGTCACACATCAAATGCGACGTATGAATTCCTATGGATTCCTCGCTGCTTACATCCCAGCTTTTGAGAAAATCACAGGCCGTATGCAGTATGATTTATTCCATGCCTATACGGTCGACCAACACACCATTTTTGTCATTAGAAACCTACGCCGTTTTGCACTTGAAAAACATGAAGCTGAATTTCCGTTTTGCAATTTGGTTTTTAGCAAATTGGAAGACCCACGATTGCTCTACCTTGCTGCGTTATTCCACGATATCGCAAAAGGACAAGGCGGCAGCCACTCTGTTCTGGGGGCTGAAATCGCGACTCAATTTTGCTTACAGCACAATCTAAATGCGAAAGAAACCCGAATTGTATCGCAGTTAGTGCGTAACCATTTATTAATGTCGCTAACGGCACAACGAAAAGATATCAGTGATCCAGACGTTGTAGGTGAATTTGCGCAGCAAGTTGGCAGTATGAATATGCTCAACTATCTATACTTGCACACTGTTGCTGATATACGCAGTACCAATCCGAAGCTATGGAATAATTGGAAGGATGCATTATTCAAACAACTATATACAGCAACCAAAAAAGTCATTCGCCGCGGTATTGAAAATGCACCGGATATCGAAGAGATCATCCAAGAAAATAGAGATGCTGCATTTGAGTTAATGGTAGACCTACCCTACGACAAGCAGGCTATTACCAATCAATGTAACCAATTACCTGGAGACTATTTTTTACGCCATCACCCGCTCGAAATCAGATGGCATGTCGACACCATATTGGGCAGTCCAGAGCAGTCAACACTAGTCAGAGTTCGTCAGGCAATACATTCTAAAACCACCAAAGTATTTGTTTACTGTGACGAAAACCCAAATGTTTTTTCTCAGGTAACCGGTGCCCTTGGCTCACTCGGGTTAAGTATTTTAAATGCTGAAATATTCACCACAAAAAACGACAAAATCATGGATACATTTATTATCCAGGATCACGACAGCCAGTCAGTCACAGAACCATCGATCGTAAGACAAATAGAAGAAGCACTGATAAAGGCATTTATGTCAAAAACCGCCTACAAACCGAATACCAATAAACGCAGACACCGCCACCAAAAAGTCTTCAATCATCCAACACTAATTCAGTTCGAACAGGATGAAGCAAACCACCGGACCGTAATGGAGATTACCTCAATGGACATGCCCGGCATGTTGTCAACGATTTCAAACGTAATTGCCTTAAACTCGATCAATATTAGCCACGCAAAAATTTCTACTTTGGGCGAAAAAATTGATGATATTTTTTACCTGAGCACGGCTGACGGCAATAACATCATCAACCAATCCGCCTTGAACAAACTTGAGTCTCAGATCATTAAGGCGATAGAGGCTATTAACCCAACATAATCTACTAAAAGTAATCTACTAAAGGGTACATCTAAAAATAGACAAACCACTTTATCAGGCCGACTTAAAAGGTGCATCTATCGATTCGCTAGGTTCCGTAAACCAACGTGGCCCGCTGTCTGAGATGTACGCATGATCTTCAAGCCGCACACCAAATTCACCATAGCTACAAATCATAGGCTCGATCGAAAAACACATACCGGGCGCTAATGGCAAATCATTGCCTTTGACAATATAAGGGTGCTCATGAACATCAAGGCCAACACCATGGCCAGTGCGGTGAGGCAAGCCAGGGACTTTATAGCCAGGCCCAAACCCAGCCGCTGCGATGACAGCACGAGCAGCATCATCGGGTGCCGAGCAAGCAGCTCCAATTTGTGCTGCATTAAAAGCGGCTTGCTGCGCCGCATGCTCTAACGCCCAAATTTCCCTTTGGCGTGCATTGGGTTCACCGAACACATAGCTTCGTGTGATATCAGAATTATAGCCATGCAAGGTCGCCCCAGTATCGATTAGCACCATGTCATTTTCTGCCAAAGTTTGTGGATAAGGCACGCCATGTGGGTAGGCTGTCGGCTCCCCAAACAAAACAATCTTAAAGGTTGAACGACCATCCATTCCGCAGGCGATATGCGCCGCATCTAAAAACGACTGCACCTCACGGGTATCGATACCCGGCACAAGAATACTCGCCACTGCCTGCTGCACCTTAAGCGTGATTGCTTTGGCTTGGCTTAATAACGTAATTTCGGCCTGAGATTTGATTTGCCGACAAGGCCATATCAAACTGTCCGCATTGACAATGGCTAATTTAGATGATGATTTTTGCAACCCATCAACGATGAAAAACGGCGTCTGTGGGTCAACAGCTAATCGAGCAGGCGCCAATTGAGCGAAATTTGCTTTAGATCGGGTTAAAACAGCGTCAACGACAGCAGCCATAGGGTTTTCGTGCTCTTCCCACAGCAAAAACTCACCCTCGACTACTATGCCTGCCTTAGTTTTTTGCTCCTCAAACGTTGGGCAAACGTAAATCAAATCACCTAATGCCGTTATGATTGCGCCGTGCAATCGCTCGCTAGCGTGACATTGCATGCCAGTAAAATAACGTAAACTGCTAGTAGCATCCAGATAGAGTGCATCGATGTTTGCTTCCAACATAAGTGACCGTACTTTTTGTAGGCGCGCCAGATACTCGCCGATCAGAATGGGTACGGCCTTATCTCGCATGGAAGTTAGCTTGGCTAATTCTATTTCGGCACTGCTGCCGCCGATTCCTATCGTCATTTATGTTTATCCTCAGTTAGGTCACGCTAGATATGGGTTGCATCCAACGACTATCATAACAAATCAGTTTATGAGAGTGATACTAATAAACACTAACCATTGCAGATGCAGTGTTCGCTTACTACGGAGAATATTGAAAGCGCTACTGACTAAATCGCCTCTGTAAAAAACCTGAGGTAAATTATGGGTAAGCATTCGATTTTAAGTCTCGACTACTATAGACTCGTTTCAGCAATAATAATCAAGGTTATGTTCGATGAATTTAAAACGTTTTCTCACCAGCCTTAGCTCACAAATACTAATCCAACTCGCAATTGCCGTTGGGTTGATCATCATTGGTATTGGGTGGAACTTCGAGTTTATCTATTCGTTTTACTTCGAAAACCAGCAAACCCAAACAGGTATCATCATCAATAGTGCAATAGTCGCCCTATTCGGTTTTGGTATGCTTAATATTGTGTACCACTTGGTTCGCTACCGCAGCGAAGAAAAGGCAATTGCAACTATCGCCAATAACATTGGATTACTCAAGACCGACCTGATAGATCACCCGACCAGTGGCTCAATCGTTGTCAAACGATATTGGACTCTAAGATCAATTCAAAAGGCAAATGGTGAAATCAACCACAGCGCTCTAGCTGCGATGCTAACCGCCGATGAAAGTACCAAATTCGGTTTAATACGGTTCATCAATAACATTCTGATTTTGACGGGCGTCTTTGGCACGATCGTATCGCTGTCAATCGCACTACTCGGTGCATCAGATTTAATAGATTCTTCAGCTGGTAGTCTCGGTGGTATGGGTCTTGTAATACATGGTATGTCGACAGCTTTGTCTACCACCATTACAGCTATTGTCAGTTATGTTCTATTTGGCTACTTTTATACCCGTCTGAATGATGTGCAAACGCACTTTTTGAGCGGTGTTGAGCAGCTCACGTCAATTTATCTACTACCCCAGGTAGTGCCTGGTAATGAGGACATTGTGCACAAGATGAGCGACTTGATTAAATCAGTCGTATTCGCTGCCAATAATTTGAAACAAACGCAGGAAATCTACCACTCCTCTGCGGCGTCATTGCAAGAAACTATCAATTTGAATCGTGAGCAAATAGAGGGCCTTAACACCGAACTACAAGATATTAAATCAATTCTTCGTGAAGGCTTCCGTCTGCCCCCCCTGTCTGACAAAGACTAAGAATAGAGAGATAGTCGTGAACTCCAGCTTTGCACCGATAGGACAAGTTCAATCCAGCCACGCCGATGATGGCAGTTTCTGGCCATCATTTACCGATATTATGATGGTGATCACGATGATATTTCTGATGGCAACTAGCCTGTTAGTGGTCCGTAATTGGCAGCTAGTCTCAGAATTACGTGAAAGCGTGGCCGCAGAACAACTTGCATCACAACTAATTGAGTCGACCTCTCTGGTAAATTCGACACTGGAAGAACGCCTCGCCAATGCCGAGCAAAGCAGCTCAATCCTAAGGCTTAGGTTGCTGAAAAAAGATGAAGCATTGCAAGTCAGTAACAATTCTTTACGCCAACAAAAATTCTATATCGATGCCCTCAAAACCGACAGCCGAAGACTAAAGGCCTCCCTCGAGGCTTCGCTCACGACACTTCAACTGGTGAATACCAACCTTGATACTGTCAAAAATCAGCAACAAACTCTCGATATTCAAGTAACCGCACTGAAACAACAGCTATCGTCATCAACAACTAAACAGGACACACTAGCGATACAACTAGCGAAAACTAAATCAGAATTCGTAGTATCAAAACAAGCCCAGCAACAAAATATTGCCTATCTAAACCAACAAAAACATTTACTAGCGCGAGAAGTTGACTCCTATAACCAACAGTTGCTCTCACTAAAAGGCGACTATGAAATTGTCAAATCAAAATATGAAGAACTGATCAGGCCCGCGCGCTCGGCCAAAGGCAAATACATTGCAGAAGTTTATTACATCAAAGGGGCTGGCGGCGAAGTCTTCCGTTACAAACAACCAGGAGATCGTGAGTTTATTGATCTGTCACTAGATGAAGTCGAAACGCGCTTAACGAAACTAAAACAGGAAAAAGGCGACGATCTGTACGTCAAAATTATAATCCCAACTGATAGCGGATTAACCTATAACGAAGCATGGGAATTCATGCGCAATTTACTTGCAAAGTACGATTATTACTACCAGAAAAACTAAACCAACTGATATAATCGCGCTTTCAAGTCCCCGTAGCTCAGCTGGATAGAGTGCCTCCCTCCTAAGGAGGATGTCGTACGTTCGAATCGTATCGGGGACGCCATTATTCAAACTTAGCTACGATAGTCCGTTAAGTTACAAATGAACTACCAGTATTTTAATACACTGTAGCTCATTGTATTATATAACTTAATATAG
>JBLHID010000099.1:0-11031 GCA_047615545.1 Polaribacter sp. | reverse complement strand
TCTGGGGAAGTAGCGCTTACTTTGAAACTGTGTGAACCCAGATCAAAACTGAGCATGTCATATGCCATTACTAACCCCTAATTACTAATTTCAAGACAATAACGCGTTAAGGGCACCTCTAAAAATAGTGTTTTTTCGCGAGTGCACGCAAGCGCCGCGCGGAGAACCGCAGTGTACATGAAGTACATGAGGATCGACCGGGCTGGCGCGCCAGCACGGAGCTAACGCCGCAATCGCGGAAAAAGTGCATTTTTAGAGATGCCCTTAAGACTGTTCACAAGCGCTGCAGACGCATTGTGTTCAAGCTTATGACGACCTGGGATGCTTGGGTCCACCATTACGTTTGTAAGTGACAAGTGTGATGGTAGACCTCGATTTCTCTAGATCTGATAATGAAAACGGCTTAACTGGCGTGAGTTAACCGGTCTGAAGTAACGATGCTTATGTTACTTCGGTTTTGAGTTAGCTTCCATCAGTTACAAGCAATTGAATGTCAGAGATTCACAATATAGAAACAAATAGACAAGTTTTCACTATGAGCACGTTACTCATCTCAGCTACTACATTTTAAAATCAGAAAGAAGTGTTATTGACTGGCAAATATGCTGAAAGCTGTTTCGCGCCTTGTCGGAAATATGCCGCGCTCGGAGATAATCATGTGTCAGCCCCGGTTCGTTGTGCCACTTGGCATATACATCAACATCTCTTAGTTTTTTTATATAGAACTTGGCATCATCTCGTAACGGGTCGATATCCGCAGAGAAGGCAATTGTGGGTGGCAAGCCATTAAAGTCATCGGCTACCAGAGGGTAAAACTCAGGGTCACGAAGCGCCATTTCAAGATTATCGCAGCGCATTGTTCTGTAATACAAAATATCTGCCGTAGTTAACAAGGGTGCCGCCGCGTTTGTCACATACGAGTCCAGGTCGAACAAATCTCCCCCTAACCCAGGGTAAACCAACACCTGTCCGAAAGGTTTACGACTGCAGTCTTTTAAGCGATGACTTAAGGCCGCGGTCAAAGTCGCGCCGGCCGATGTGCCAACGACAATTGACTTCGGCTTCCAACAAATATCAAAAGCATCTTCTACATCATCAAGATGGACGGGGTGTTTGTGCTCAGGTGCCAACCGATAGTCGATTGAGATCGAATCCAAGCCTGTTTTGCCACAAAGCTCGGCGCAAATATCATCGTGCGAATCGAGATCACCCAGAACGAACCCACCACCATGCAGAAAAATTATTTGGGTATCAGGAACAACGTCAGCTAAGGTGTTTCTATATCTGCGAATGCGTATTGGCCCATGGCGACCAACCACAACATCATCTGAAGACTCAACACCGACTGGGTAAGGCGAGAAAAAATGGCGACAAGCTGCGCTCGAGTTAACGCGCTGTTGTTCAATGCTAGCATCCGTCGAGAGATTGCTCGATGCCTCAATCATGGTCGCAATGAATTGCTGTACTTCACTGTCGATTTCAAAATCGGTCATTGTAGTTTCAATATCAGGGTGAATCGGGGGGCTCTCGGTAAAACAAAGATCTAGCTACTAATTTCATTAAAATAGTGTCCTCAAAAGCACATCCTCTATTCGACGTTAAAAACCTCAGGATCACCATCGGCAATCGATAAAATAGTAAAGGGTGCCGACTTAACACCCATCATACCAGGTGAGCCAGCTGGCATATTAGGCAGCGTAATGCCTTTGACATCCGGTCGTTCAGTCAATAGCTTATTGACGCTATCAATAGGCACATGTCCGCTCACAGAATAACCATCAATCATAGACAAATGACAACCTTGGAAATCATCTGGGATGCCAGCTTCACGACTTATCGAGGCTAGTAGGTTTGTCGATTTAACCATGACCTTAAAGCCGTTTTCGCGCAAGTAATCTGCATAACCTTCACAACAGCCACATTGCGGATTTTTATATAAAGTAACCTCTTTGCCCGCCGCCTGGATTGTGTTTTCAAACCCGAGGCTAGTACCCAAAACGATAATAGCCGCTATTAATGTGACGATGTAATTTGGTTTCATTTGTTTTCCTAGCAGAGTTCAGGTGCTTAATGGAGTGATCAGAGTCATGCCGTTCACGCTCACGGTTTATCTATGATTGCCCAGCAGTCTAGTGCCTGTGCCAGCTACAGGGTCAAGGGTATTTTCCTTTTGACTGATGAAAAGCCATGCAAAACTATAAGCGACGGACTAAAACACATCACCAGAGACATGAACCAAGCCTTCCATCAATACTCTGGCGCTCCGACTCATTTTAGCTTTATTAACAGACCAGGCTCCGTCGATCTGGCTGACTTGAGCGCCGACCCGTAAAGTCCCTGAAGGATGGCCAAAGCAAACGCTTTGGCGCTCGCCGCCACCAGCGGCTTGGTTGACTGTTGTACCCGGAATAGCAGCTGCGGTTGCAATGGCTACGGCGGCAGTGCCCATCATTGCGTGGTGTAGCTTGCCCATTGATAAGGCCCGTACATTTAGGTCGATATCCGATGCTGAAATAGGTTTAGCGCTTGAGGACACATAATCACTTGGACTAGCCACAATGGCCACTTTGGGTGTGTGCTGACGTTGTGATGCTTGCTCAACGCTATCAACCAAACCCATCGCCACCGCACCATGTACTCGTATCGTTTCAAACATGGCGAGTGCTTCGGCATTGTTATTAACATCATCCTGTAATTCGGTGCCGTTGTAACCGACATCCTGAGCATTTATAAATATAGTGGGTATTCCCGCATTGATCAGCGTCGCCTTTATGATTCCGACATCTGGCACCACAAGTTCGTCAATCAAATGTCCAGTTGGGAACATCGCACCATCACCGTCTGCTGGGTCGACAAATTCAACTTCTATTTCAGCTGCGGGGAATGTGACGCCATCGAGTTCGAAGTCGCCAGTTTCTTGCACCTGCTTGTTGGTGATTGGTACTTTGGCAATAATTGTTTTACGAATGTTGGCCTGCCAGATGCGTACTGTTGCTATGCCATTATCTGGCACACGGCTTGAGTCAACCAGACCGTTACTGATTGCAAATGGCCCGACAGCAGCACTTAAATTACCGCAGTTGCCGCTCCAATCGACGACTGGTTTATCGATAGAAACTTGACCGAACAGGTAGTCAACATCATGGTCAGATTGCTCGCTTTTAGATAGTAGGACGACTTTACTGGTACTTGATGTCGCGCCACCCATGCCATCGGTTTGCTTGCCATAAGGATCAGGACTGCCAATGACCCGCAATAGCAACGCATCACGAACAGCACCTGGCTGTTGAGCTGCGGTGGGCAAGTCAGCGACCTTAAAAAAGACACCTTTGCTTGTGCCGCCGCGCATATAAGTGGCTGGAATTTTGATTTGAGGCATCCCGACTTTAGAACCATGCTTCATTTAAATTACGCCACGCTTGTTGATTCGAGAAAGTCTTGAGCAAAGCGCTGTAATACGCCACCTGCTTCGTATACCGACACTTCCTCAGCGGTATCTAGTCGGCAGGTTACTGGTACTGTTAGGCTTTCACCATTATAGCGATTAATGATTAGAGTCAATGTTGCGAGCGGCGTTATTTCACCTTCGACATCAAATGTTTCAGTGCCATCGATGCCATAAGTCATTCGGCTATCACCCGTTTTGAATTCTAGCGGTAATACACCCATACCGACTAGATTGGTACGATGAATTCGTTCAAATCCTTCCGCTACTATCGATTCGACCCCTGCCAACCGAACGCCCTTGGCTGCCCAATCGCGAGACGAGCCTTGTCCATAATCAGCTCCGGCAATAATAATGAGCGGTTGCTGACGCTGCATATAGGTCTCGATTGCTTCCCACATGCGGGTGACCTGTCCTTCTGGTTCGATTCGAGCAAATGAACCCTGTTTAATCTGACCAACTTCTTTAACCATTTCATTCAATAATTTTGGGTTGGCAAAGGTGGCTCGTTGAGCCGTTAGGTGATCACCTCGGTGAGTCGCGTAGGAATTGAAATCAACTTCCGGCAAACCCATTTTTGTCAGATACTCACCTGCCGCACTCGACGCTAATATCGCGTTCGATGGTGATAAGTGATCTGTCGTAATGTTATCGCCAAGTACCGCTAAAGGTCTCATACCTTTCATGGTTCGCTCGCCTGCCAATGCCCCTTCCCAATAGGGTGGGCGTCGAATATAGGTGGTTTCCGGACGCCAGTCATACAGCGGATTGACTGTGTCATTTGATTCAATAGAACCCTCAAACATGGGCGTATAGATCTGCCGGTATTGCTCGGGTTTGACGCTCGCCTGAACGACCGCATCGATCTCTTCATCATCTGGCCAGATATCTTTTAAAGTGACAGGGGAACCATTCTTGTCAAAACCAAGCACGTCTTTCTCGATATCAAAACGAATCGTTCCCGCTATGGCATAGGCGACAACCAATGGTGGCGACGCAAGAAAGGCTTCTTTTGCGTAGGGATGTATTCGACCATCGAAATTTCGATTGCCGGATAAGACAGCCGTAGCGTAGAGATCCCTATCGATTACTTCTTTTTGAATAATCGGGTCAAGCGCACCACTCATGCCATTACAAGTCGTGCAGGCAAAACCGACAATGCCAAATCCGAGTTGCTCTAGCTCGCTCAGTAAGTCCGCTTCCTGCAAATAGAGCTGAACTGTTTTTGATCCTGGCGCGAGTGACGTTTTAACCCATGGTTTACGCTGTAAACCAAGTTCGTTCGCCTTGCGCGCAATCAGACCCGCAGCGATCATGTTATGCGGGTTACTGGTATTGGTGCAGCTAGTAATCGCGGCGATAATAACCGCGCCATCAGGCATTAGGCCAGCTTCATTTTCAACCTTACCAGCGATGCCTCGCTCGGCTAGCTCAGACGTTGGCACACGCCGATGCGGATTAGATGGCCCGGCAATATTACGTACCACTGATGACAAATCGAATGTTAAGACACGTTCGTATTCGGCGTTTACTAAGTCGTCTGCCCACAGGCCAACTTGCTTGGCATAGGTTTCAACCAACGCTACTTGCTCTGGCTCGCGGCCAGTAAGCTTGAGATAATCGATGGTTTGTTGATCGATATAAAACATCCCAGCCGAAGCCCCAAATTCCGGCGTCATATTGGATATCGTCGCACGGTCACCCAGGGTCAATGCTGTGACGCCTTCGCCATAAAATTCGAGGTAGCATGACACGACCTTTTGTTCCCGCAGAAATTCGGTTATCGCAAGTACAATGTCAGTGGCTGTGATGCCAGGCTGTCGCTTACCGGTTAATGCAACGCCGACGATGTCGGGTAGGCGCATATAGGAGGCCCGCCCTAGCATGACATTCTCCGCCTCCAGCCCACCAACACCAATAGCGAGCACACCTAATGCATCGACATGTGGCGTATGGCTATCCGTCCCTACTAAAGTGTCAGGGAACGCAATACCGTCTTTCGACTGAATGACGGGCGACATTTTTTCCAAATTTATTTGATGCATGATGCCATTGCCGGGCTGAATCACATCAACGTTCTTAAACGCCTTTTTCGACCAGTTTATAAAGTGAAATCGGTCGTCGTTGCGGCGGTCTTCAATCGCACGATTTTTTTCAAATGCATCTGCCTCAAAACCTGCATGCTCGACGGCTAGCGAGTGATCAACGATTAACTGTGTCGGCACCACCGGATTAACCTTTGATGGGTCGCCTCCCTGATCGGCAATCGCATCGCGTAAACCAGCAAGGTCGACCAGGGCTGTTTGCCCCAGAATGTCATGACAGACGACCCGAGCAGGATACCAGGGAAAGTCTAAGTCACGTTTGCGTTTGATGATTTGGTCTAGCGCAGCATTAAGCATGGATGGATCACAGCGCCGTACTAGGTTTTCGGCTAGCACTCGTGAGGTATAAGGCAATCGGTCGTAAGCACCCACCTCGATAGTATCGATGGCTAAACGCACATCGAAATAATCGAGCTTTGTGCCGAGTAATGGCTTTCGATAATTAGTATTCATGACAACTCTCTGAACTTAAATGCTCTCAACAACTAGACTCTGTTTTCGATGGGAACAAAATCCAAGTTTTCTGGCCCAGTATAATTCGCGGATGGACGGATGATTTTTCCATCTTGACGCTGTTCGATGACATGTGCGCCCCAACCTGAGGTCCTAGCGATGACAAACAGGGGCGTGAACATATCGATGGGAATGTCCATTTGGTCATAAGACACCGCGGAGAACCAATCGAGGTTGGGGAACATTTTTTTCATTTCCCACATCGTGGTCTCGAGTCTTTCGGCGACGCTGTACATCAGCATAGACTCGTTTTGTGCAGAGAGCTTTTCCGCGACCCGTTTGATAACGTCATTGCGCGGGTCGCTCACGGTATAAACCGGATGACCAAACCCAATGACAATTTCTTTGTTCGCAACCCGCGTTCGAATATCGGCTTCGGCTTCGTCCGCCGAGCTATAACGCGATTGAATTTCAAACGCGACCTCATTGGCTCCACCGTGTTTCGGCCCGCGTAACGCACCAATACCACCAGTGATTGCTGAATGCATATCCGAACCCGTACCTGCGATAACACGGCTGGTGAAAGTTGACGCATTGAACTCATGTTCTGCATATAGGATTAGCGAAATATGCATCGCCTTAACCCAAGACTCAGGCGCAGGCTTGCCGTGTAGCAAGTGTAGGAAATGACCACCGATTGAATCATCATCGGTATTCAAGTCGATGCGTTTATTGCTATTGGAAAAGTGATACCAATAAACCAACATCGAACCAAAGCAGGCCATCAGACGGTCAATAATATCGCGTGCAGCGGCTTCGTTATGATCGAGCGCTTCGGACTCTTGACAACCCAGCGCAGAACAACCAGTCCGCATCACATCCATTGGGTGCGTGCTGGCAGGTAATTGTTCGAGCACGTTTTTGACGGCCTGCGGCAAATCACGCAGTAATTTCAGCTTGGCTTTGTAGGCGGCTAATTCTGATTGAGTCGGTAGTTTTTCGTGGACAATTAAATGTGCGACTTCTTCGAACTCGCAGGTTTCGGCAATATCGAGTATATCGAAACCACGATAATGCAGATCGTTACCTGTGCGTCCCACGGTGCAGATTGCCGTATTACCAGCGACTGTGCCAGATAGTGCTACGGATTTTTTAGGTTTAAATGCGGGTTTATTACTCATGATTTTTTCTCATTGAATTCTTTATTTTCCATTATTGAATTAGACATTCTCTGATCAGGCACCGGTAAATTTACGTTACGTCGCTGGAATACAACTGATCTAAAGTTTGCTCATACTGGTGGTAATCGAGGAAATCGTATAACTCCATGCGCGTTTGCATACCGTCGATTACATTTTGCTGGCTACCATCGGCCAGTATGCCTTGATACACTTTCAATGCGGCTAGGCTCATCGCTCTAAAGGCACTGAGCGGGTACAGCGATAATTTGACGCCAACCGACGATAACTGCTCACTATTAAAAAGAGGGGTCGCACCGAACTCGGTAATATTGGCCAATACCGGAACGCTCACCATTTGAGTCACCTGCTGGTACTGCTCAAGTTTGGTAATCGCTTCAGGGAATATCATGTCGGCACCAGCCTCGACACAGGCTGCAATTCGATCCAAAGCCGAGCTCATCCCCTCAACGGCGAGTGCATCGGTTCGTGCCATGATAACGAAACTACCATCTGTTCGAGCATCGACTGCGGCCTTCACTCGATCGACCATTTCGGCCTGCGTTACGATGGCTTTATTCGGTCGATGACCGCAGCGTTTTTGCATAATCTGATCTTCGATATGAATACCTGCGACATTGGCACGCGTCATTTCACGAACACAGCGCGCAATGTTAAAGGCACCGCCCCAACCAGTATCGGCGTCGACCAGTAACGGTAACGAGCTAGCATCGGTAATTCGGCGGGCATCTTCGAGTACATCGTGCAATGCCGAGATACCCAGATCAGGTGTGCCGAGTGAACAGGCTGCAACACCGCCACCAGACAGATAAATAGCCTTGTGCCCACATTTTTCAGCCATGATCGCGCTATAAGCATTGACCGTTCCGACCACTTGCAGCGGATTGTTTTGCTCGACGGCAAGTCGTAGCTTTTGGCCTGGTGAGGCGACTCCATTTAGGGCGGCCTTATTTAAACTAGGATCAGTCATGTTGTTGCTCCAATATTTTTTTAACGATTTCCCATGCACCACTAATATGGCGACGCATCAATAATTCGGCGAGTTCTTCATCGCGCCGCTCAATAGCGGTGGCGATTTGACGGTGTTGTGCGAGTGCTGTGGCAGGACGGGTCGGCTGCTGACCTGACCGATAACGACACATACGAATCAGTTGATACAGTTCCCCGTTTAGATTCTCAAGAATCCACTCATTTTGACTAGCGTTGGCAATGCGATGATGAAAGTCGATATTGCCCTCTTCCTGAAGATAAGCTTTACCGTCAGATTCAGAGATGGCTTGCTCATGCACATCGAGAAGGTTTTGCAGCGATTCAATCGCCTCGTCACTCATGTGTCGCGCCGCTAATCTAGCCGCCATACCTTCGAGGGCTTCGCGCGCGGTGTAGATATCGTGCATAGTCTTGATGTCAAGCGTAACAACACGAGACCCTGCATGTGGGACGCGCATAATCAGTTTCATTTGCTCAAGTCGGTGGATAGCTTCGCGCAACGGGCCACGACTAATGCCGTATTTTAAAGCCAATTCTGACTCTACTATTTTGCTACCTTGGCTCAGCTCGCCTCGAATAATATCGGATTTAATGCTCTCGTAGACTTTGCCAGCCAAAGTTTTAGCTTGTGTCGGCGTAACATCAGGTTCTGTTTTTTCTACTTCATTCATTTAATTGTCAACAATAATTGAATATTAGTTTCTTTATTGGCACATATTGCCTCAAATATTCAATAATTGTCAACAATAAATAATTTGGATTATCCTGTTTTCATATCTCTAGTAAATAAACGACACATACATCCCAATCTGTACGGTTTAATCCTGACCATTGCATTATTTAATACTACTATTGATAACCATATAAGGAATTAGATAATAAGGTATATTGCTGCCCTGCCGTAAAATCGTTGGGTGAGCACCCGGATCTTACATCGAAATCAGCAGTCAGATACGAAACCAATCGCCAAACAATAGGCGGTTTTACCATCGAGATAAAGTAGAGAGGATATCCATGTCAACCGTAACTATTATCGACGACGAGACAGGCAAGAAAGTACAATTACCATTGCTCACACCCACTAGTGGCCCAAAAACTATTGACATTAGTGCTCTATATAAAGAGTTAGGTTACTTTACTTACGACCCTGGTTTCATGTCTACCGCTAGTTGTTCGAGCGCCATCACCTTCCTTGATGGTGAAAAAGGCGTACTGCAATACCGTGGATATCCGATCGAACAGTTGGCAAAGAACAGCTCTTACCTCGAAGTCTGTTATTTATTACTGAATGACAAGCTACCGACCCAAACAGAGATGGACGTGTTTAAGGCAGACATCACTAACCATACGATGTTGCATGAAGCCTTGAAGCGTTTCTTTAGTGGTTTTCGTCGTGATGCACATCCGATGGCGATTATGGTCGGCGTAGTCGGTGCATTGGCTGCTTTCTACCATGATCACATGGATATCAAAAATCCTGAGCATCGTATGATTACCGCTCACCGCTTACTGGCTAAAATGCCAACGATCGCGGCCTGGAGTTATCGCTATGCGATGGGCAAACCTTTTGTTTATCCGCGTAACGATTTGAACTACACCGAGAACTTCCTGCACATGATGTTCTCTATGCCAAGCAATGATTACAAACCAAGCCCACTGCTAGCGAAGGCACTCGACCTGATTCTCATTCTTCATGCGGATCACGAGCAAAATGCTTCAACTTCTACCGTTCGTTTAGCCGGCAGTTCTGATGCCAATCCATTCGCGGCTGTTGCAGCAGGTGTTGCTGCACTTTGGGGGCCAGCGCATGGTGGTGCAAATGAAGCGGTTATTCGTATGTTGATTGACATCAATGAATCGGGTAAGCCATTGCAATCTTTCGTCGACCGCGCAAAAGACAAGAGTGATGACTTCCGTCTAATGGGCTTTGGCCACCGTGTTTACAAAAACCACGACCCCCGCGCCACACTCATTCGAGAGATTTGCCACAAGTTACTCGGTGAGATGGAGTCAACTGGCGAGCAGCGAAAAATGCTTGAGACCGCGATGGAACTAGAGAAAGTAGCACTAGAAGATGAGTACTTTGTGAAAAGAAACCTCTATCCAAACGTTGATTTTTATTCAGGCATTATTTTCCTCGCCATGGGTATTCCAATGAACATGTTTACAGTCATGTTTGCGATGGCTCGAACGGTCGGCTGGGTTACGCAATGGAATGAAATGATATCTGATCCGGCAGGCTATAAAATTGGTCGTCCAAGACAACTCTATACTGGCCCGATTGACCTAGACTATGAGTCTATTGATAAACGCGGTTAAAACCCCCATTTAAGTATTAATCAGTTAAATTGTTCAGTTAGATTGATGACCCAGATGGGCAACCTACAAGAGTAGAGAAAATACCATGTTACAAACATACCGAGACCACACCGCCGAGCGTGCTTTAGAAGGTATTCCACCGAAACCTTTAGATGCACAACAAACTGCTGATCTGGTTGCACTATTCAAAGCACCGGCAGCTGGTGAAGAAAACTATATGCTGGAATTACTAACCCAGCACGTACCGGCTGGCGTCGATGAAGCCGCCTATGTTAAAGCAGGATTTTTAGCCGCTATCAGCTCAGGCGAAGCAAGCTCGCCATTGATTGATTCTGTTAAAGCAATCGAAATCTTGGGTTCAATGCTAGGTGGCTACAATATCCAGCCATTGATAGCTGGCCTCGACAATGACACAACTGCCGCAGCTGCCGTTAAAGCGCTATCGCATACCTTGCTAATGTTTGATGCCTTCCATGACGTAAAGGAAAAAGCGGACGCCGGTAATGCCTATGCTAAGCAA
>JBLHID010000098.1:0-11131 GCA_047615545.1 Polaribacter sp. | reverse complement strand
CCTGCACCTATGCTGGTGCAAAGAAGCTGAAATGGTTGAGTAAATGCACGACTTTTGTCAAAACGGGACAACAGTTCAATGCGGTGTTTGCTGGCTCGCAGTAAGTCAGCAATTAATTCAAATCAAGGTTTTTCCCTGTGTCGAACACATGCGCTCTTGATAGGGGGGGGTATTCTGGTACTGATTTCCGGTTCAGGTACTTGCGTAATAGGTTGTATCGACAGGGTTTCATGACAAAAAAGATTCAACAGATTCCCATTTTAAACTATAAGACTGTGGGCTATTTAGCCTTATGGATCACGGTGGTGTAACTTCGTTCCTGTTGAAGGTTATCTGAGTCTGGCTTAACAGCCTACCGGTGACCTTTGCTGAGAGGCCGAGGGCAATGTGTGTTTTAGCAAAGACATTGCCTACAAGGTGCGCACCTCCTCCAATCGCCACATTCTCAGCGAGCTGCCAGAAGACATTACTGGCATGAGCGCCACCGGTCAATATCATGTCCGTTACGCCCGCCTGAGCAAGGTTACCTCCTATTTGAAAAATCCAGACATCATTTTCACCACCAATATATGTTCCGTCACCATCAGGATCTTTGCCACCCTGAAGAGTTATAGTGGCATTCATCACTACATTAGTCCCCCATTTATAAAGGCCAGGTGACAATGGAATAGCCTCATCATTCGCATCTAACTTAGGAATTATCCCGCTTCCATATTCTGTAATAACTTCTTCAGCATTGTCAGCCGCTGCAGTGTAGGCAGCTTCGAGGTCAAGTATAGCTTTGTCCACTAAAGTCTTGCTGTCTGCACCACCGCGAGAACATCCCGTGCCTCCAGTACCGCCAGTATAACTAAGATCAACGCCGTAGATTAGACCACCAGACATTTCGTCACAATAAATATCATTCATCGCACTAGCGGTAATTGGGCTAGAACCAATATCTCCCATAATCACCACCCCATGGGTGCCGGTGTTTGTAATACCTGCTTTTGTTAAGACCGTAAAACCCCCTACAGCTCTAAGATTGGGCGGAGCAGGACCCTGAGCGGCGGCGCCCGTTACAAATGTCCAGACGTATCCAATGGTAGGGGCGTCAGTTGTTTGAGCTGTGAGGCGATTACCTGCTAGATCCTCAACAGCCGTTGTTATCGTTACTGTATATGCTGTAGCCTCTTCGAGTATAGGGTTAGGCGTAAAGGTTACTAACTTGTTCTCATAAGTCACAGCCCCAGAAACTGCAACACCACTACCATCCGCAACGGTGATGTTGCCAACGGCTATTACCGTGAAATGGTCGAGCAGTTCATTAAAGGTAGCGCTGATGATTCGATTGGTTGCGGCACCAGTCTCCTCATGTTTGGGGGTAGTTTCTACTACCGTTGGTGGATCTGTGTCTACCTGAACGCCGGTTTTAAAGCTCCACACATAGTTGTTAGTGAAGTTAGCATCGCTTACAGTCGTTATGGTGGCGGTATACACTGTATCTTGTGCAAAATTATTGCCATCATGATTAAACCTGACACTCTTACTGTCATTATCATAGACGTGTGAACCACCTGGAGCACTATTATTATCTGGATCGCGGACCTCGAAAGTTAGGCTTGCAACAGCAGCCGCGTCCAGCGCCTCACTAAAAAAGGCGACTACTTGGCTATTGATTGGTACAGATTCAGCGCCATCGACAGGTTCAACAGAAATAATTGTGCCAGTAGTAAATGTCCAACTCACAGGATTTTCGAGAGCATTACCTGCAAGATCCTTAACATGTGTTGTTATCGTTGCCGTATAGGTTGTGTTCGGCTCAAGATCTAGATCAAACTTTTGCTTAAAGGTTGCCTGCTTGTCTGTCTCACTATAAACCACCTTACCATCAACCATGGTCACTACACCGTCAACTAGATAAGTCACGATAAAACTGTTGATGTCATTGTCAGTGTCAGTGTCATTATCATCACTAGAGACAATGTCAGAGTTCACAGTGGAAGGGTCAAGTGATTCACTAAATACAGCGATGATGCTTTGGTTGACTGGAATACCAGTACTAGCGGGGCTAGAAGAAGATACCATCGGAGCTATAGTGTCCGATGCATCGACGGTGGTAAAACGTGAGACATGTGCCTTATTTTCACCATTTACTGTAGCCGTTAGAGTGACGGTATACAACGTATTAGCTAAGAAGCCGCCGATAGTTGTTGGTTTAAAGCTGACAGTTTTGCTGCTTTCATCTACGGTGAGATCACCTTCAGGAGCATTATTATTTGCATCAAGTATCGTAAAACTTGCTTCTTTAATCGTATCAATACCCAGCAACCCACTGAAAGTGGCGACTATACTGCTATTGCGTAGTACTGAAGTCTCGTCATTGGCAGGAACAAAAGAAATATTTATGGGCACAGAATCGCTAGTGCCGGTAATTTCGCTAGTTTCGTTAGATTCGCTAGTTTCGTTAGATTCGTTAGTTTCGTTAGATTCGTTAGTTTCGTTAATTTCGCTAATTTCGCTAATTTCGCTAATTTCGCTAATTTCGTTAGTTTCACTAATTCCACTAATCTCGCCACAACCTGTCAGAAGCATGGTTAATAGGATTGTCGCTAGCCCGAAATCCAAGAGATAATATTTACTAGCCTTCACTTTATTACTCCGCGTAAATCTTAATATCTAAAGTAAGGTAGCCAACCTCAATATTGTCATTGGACCAACTTAAACGTCGATCCGTATAACTAATAACAAAGGGTACGGGAAGAACCTGCGATGACTTATAACCAGCCCTATATTGAGTATTTCCCAATATATAGGACTAGCCTAAACGAATATTTTAACTATAGTATTAAATAGCCTGAAAACAAGCAGTAACATCATTCATGTTCGAAGATTAAAAATGATCATCTGGCTATTTCAGGTCTCAGATCAAAAGGCCCGTGCAACAGTTCGTTAAGACCCACGACGTCAAGACCAAAATAGCACATCGTAATGGCTTCTCACGTCTTAGGTCCATCTGATATATGGCGGTTGGCTTAATGCCAACTGTCTAATAGAAAAGCCCTGTGGGCGCCAGAGATATTGTTGAGCTAAAACAGGCCCGAGAGCCATGGCTATCGGTATTCAACGAAAACCTAGCGTCAATGATCAACCAAATTATATCCTTGTTGATTCAGATTATCAGTGTGATCAGGACAAAAGTAAGGGTACGGAACACACTTTTTGAGCAACTACCTGAACGGCATCGCTTAGAAACTTAACTCAAGTTTAGATAATCCACTGTTCAGCCTTATTCTTGGATTGGAAAATACTCCCAGCTATAACTATTGTATCCCGGTGTTCAATTGCCCTCTTCCGAGCTTTGTAATGACACCTCAAGAAATGAGGTGTTTTGTGTAGGAATAGTAATTCGGGTGTATCCAAGACGAAACTTTGGTTAGACTAAATTATTTGTACTAAAGTTAATTAAAATGTCTATAAAAGTGTCTATAAAAATGTCTAATTCTAAAATATTGCTATTACTTTTTACAATAGCTACTTTTATCTCCATCCCCACCAAAATTTTTGCCGATGCCAGCAATACTTATATCAATGGTTCACTTGGCAGGCAAGTTATTGACAATGGCCTCCTATTGAAGACTGAGCAGGCGATCTCAATAGGTCTGGAACGCCGTTACAGCAATGGTTGGGGTGCTGAAATATTCTGGTCGGATTCTTCGCCTTCTGGACGGAACAACACAGGCGACACGGTCGTCACACAATATGGGGTCGATGGCCTTTATTATTTTCAGTCAAATGAAGACAATATTTCTGATATTACCTTTCAACCATACGCCGCTTTAGGTCTGGTTGATGCCGACTTTACGAGTGCCGTCCGCTCTGATAATGAAACTCAACTACGTATTGGACTTGGCCTACGAACGGTATTAAGTGATCATTGGTCGATAAAAGCAGATGCGCGACTCATTTATAGCGGTGTTGTAGGCGTCTTAGATGACACATTTATGATCGGCCTGAGTTACGCTTTTAATGACCAAAGTAATAAACCGGCACTTGCCGATAGTGACAATGATGGCGTTGTTGATGCCTATGATAGTTGCCCAAACACGCCAGCTTTCGCAAAGGTCGATTCGACCGGTTGTGCTTTAGATACAGATGGTGATGGCGTACCAAACTACGCTGATAAATGCCCAGCGACCCCTGTAGACCGAACGGCAGATGCCAATGGTTGTAAGTTTGCTCTGATTAGCACGGTAGGAGTTGAGCTTAAAGTTAATTTCGAGCGCGACTCAATCGCCATCTCCCAAGATCATTATGCCGAAATTGAAAAAGTAGCCAACTTCCTCAGAAAGTACCCTGAAGTAGATACCATTATCGAAGGTCACGCTTCTAGCCGTGGTGCGGACGCTTATAACATTAAATTATCTAAGGCCAGAGCAGATGCCGTTATGACTGTTTTGATTGAGCGCTTTGGTATTGAGTCGGATCGTGTATCAACAAGGGGATACGGTGAGGCACATCCAATTGCTACCAATAATACTGAAGCAGGTCGGCTAGCGAATCGAAGAGTTGTTGTTTTTATGAAGGCTGACGTTTCGAAGTAGTTTAAAGCTAAGCTAGACTAAAAAGGGCCTCTATAAAAGATAGGAGCCCTTTTTATGTTCAGGACGTACTGGTCATTTAGTTATCCTAATAGGTACATACGCACTATTGATAGCTATTATAATTAAATATGACGTGACTCACTCAAAAATGGTTAAACCAATGTGACTATTCAGCTAAATAACTGAAATATATCTAGACAGGTTTTTCACTTAATTCATCCCTATTTACCCTATATTATTACAATTTATGGAATTCGACTATTGACCTCCTCGTGGGGTCGATGGCCCCGTTTCCTCGATTTGGTCAGTGCTATCGACAAATAGTTAGCAAATCAGATGGGGCTATATCGATTTATCTCACTATTAAAAACGGTTCACTTAACCTTCCGCTACTTTTTAACGACTGACATAGCGCGTATTCACCAAATTGTAATTCATAAAGATAAAGGCAATTTCAACCATCTTTTGAGAACTTACTGGGCGGTATTCGCAGCACCTACTACGTTGGCGCAAAAGCTGAAAATGGCTCAATAAATGCGTCACTTTTGTCAGAACGGGACAACAGTTCAACACTGTGTTTGCTGATCGCAAGTAGGTCAACTATTAACCCAGCACAAAACGTAAGTTGGGTTAATAGATCAAATCTGCTTTATTTAGTTTAGCTTCGCTTCCAATGATGGAATTTGCTCACCCACTCTAGTAGTTTTTGAGGTGCATGGGCTCGCTTCCATTCTCCAGCGACATATTTATTCGCTTCGGCCATGGTGGGGTAGATATGAATAGTGCCTAGAATCTTATTGAGACCTAGCTTGTGTTTCATTGCTAGAACATACTCTGCAATCAAATCCCCAGCGTGCTCGCCAACAATAGTGACCCCTAGTATTTTGTCTTTACCAGGCACGGTCAATACCTTTACAAAGCCATGATCTTCGCTATCAGCTATTGCGCGATCTAGATCATCGATTCCATATTTTGTTACTTCGTAGGGAATACCCTGCTCTTTTGCTTCTAATTCATTCAGGCCCACTCTGGCTACTTCTGGTTCTGAGAATGTTGCCCAAGGAATCACCGAATAATCGACTTTGAATCGTTTTAGGCTGCCGAATAGGGCATTCACTGATGCAAACCAGGCTTGGTGCGCTGCGACATGAGTGAATTGATAGGGTCCTGCGACATCACCACAGGCTAGAATGGTGGGTATGTTGGTTTGTAGATATTCATTCACTTCGATAGTTTTGTTCGGGTTCAGCCGAACGCCAAGTGCCTCGAGCCCAAAACCGGCTGTGTTGGCTGCTCGTCCTACGGCCACGATTAGGGTATCAAACTCGATTTCGACATCATTGCCGTTATGCTCGGTAATGAGGATATCTTTGTCGTCACGTTTAACAAATTGCTTTGCTTTGTGGTTCACCAGAACATTGACGCCTTCATCCATGAGCCTAGACTGCACCAGCTGTGACACTTCTTCGTCTTCTCGAAGTAAGATTCTCGGTGCCATTTCGATCTGGGTAACCGAAACATTTAACCGTCCGAATGCCTGCGTTAGCTCGGTACCAATAGGGCCACCACCGAGCACGACCAATTTTTCTGGCTTTACACGTAGCTCCCATAAATTATTAGAGGTGTAATAATCAACCAACTCTATACCTTTAATCGGTGGTACGAAAGGACGTGCGCCGGTAGCAATGACAATGTTTTTCGCAGTAATCGTTTTACCGTTTACTTCAACTGACCACGGTGAAGTGATTTTCGCTTCACCGGTCACGACATCAACCCCTAAATCGGTATAACGTTCAATTGAATCGTGCGGTTCTATTTTCTTAATGACATTGGCTACACGCTCCATCACTTCCACGAAATCAAAGTCAGCTTCCGCGTGTTTGACCCCAAACTCCTTACTGCGCGACACATGTGACATGAACTTGGCTGAACGAATAATCGCCTTAGATGGAACACAGCCAGTGTTAAGGCAATCACCTCCCATTTTATGACGCTCGATCAAAGTTACTTTGGCTTTTACTGCAGCGGCAATGTAAGACGTCACCAATCCAGCTGATCCACCACCAATGACAATCATATTGGTATCGAAGTGACTGGGCTTGGTAAAGGCTGACAAGGCTTTACGATTATTCAGAATAGAGATGATTTTTTTGCCCAGAAAAGGCAGCAAACCAAGTAAAACAAAAGAAATTAGTAACTCAAAGGTAAATATGCCCGAGGCTGATTCGATCTGAGCTAACTGAGTACCAGCATTAACAAAAACAGCTGTACCGGCAAGCATGCCCAATTGGCTAACCCAGTAGAAGGTCTTCAATTTAATACTGGTCAACCCCATCACTAGGTTGATAACAAAAAATGGAAATGCAGGTACCAGTCTCAAGGCAAAAAGGTAGAACGCGCCATCTTTGGCGATGCCATCGTTGATTGATTGTAGTGAACTGCCGAATCGAGCCTGGACTGTTTCGCGAAATAGATAACGTGAAAATAGAAACGCCAACGACGCCCCTACCGTGCTTGCAAAAGAAACCAGTAGCAAACCCGTAACTAAACCAAAAATAGCACCGCCAGCTAGCGTTAGAATAACAGCACCCGGTAAAGATGCGCCGGTCACGATGACGTAGACTGAGAAGAATAGCACCAGTGTTAAAACCCGATTTTCTGAGTAGAACTGCTCTATTTGAAACTGTTGAGTTTTGATGTAATCAAGTGTCAGATATTGCCCGAGGTCGAAAACAAAGAACAGCACTACTATGGTGGCTAATACGCCGAACAAACCAATTTTTTTCATTTAAAGCACTCACCTCTCGTTAAATAAATTCCACGGTATGACTGTGGCTATTCTCTTGAGTTCACAATCTTTCAGTGTAAGTTTTAAGATGCCGTCGTTTTACGGTAGCCGTTAAGTTATCACTTTGCCAATATAGGGGTGTGGGCCCTTTCGTCCCCTATTTCTGTTTTGAAAACTGTATCCACTCTTCAATTCCGCGATTTAATTTAATGATTTTTCGCTAGAAAAAGAAAGCGCAGTGGCGACGACAGCTTGGAGCAATAGTCGAGAACCTCCTTGTACTTGAGGTACCCGCAGATCGACCGGGCTGGCGCACCAGCACATATCTTATCTAAAGCATGACGATTTTACATCTTCGCAGAGATGTAACCAATTAGAAACACCGATCACGTACTTGATTTGATTTCATCTATACCAATGTTATCAAATTATTGTCCATTAAAAATGCTGAGGCTCATCACATGTCACTAGAACTTATAAGTTTTAAAACTTGCCCGTTTGTGCAGAGAACGGTGATTACGCTCGGTTATAAAAATGTAGCGCATAAAATTACATTTATAGACCTTGCCAATCCCCCTGAGTGGTTTCTCGAGTTGTCACCAATGGGTAAGGTGCCAGTGCTAAAAGTGGACGGTGAAGTATTGTTCGAATCCGCTGTTATCAACGAATATGTTGATGAAATTACGGGCAGCGAATTGCAACCCAAAGAGCCGTTAACGCGGGCAAAGAATCGCGCTTGGATTGAATATGCTTCAAATATTCTCGGCACTGGTTACATGATGAAGATGGCGAGAGATAAAGAAGTATATGAAAAGTATCGATCTGAATTAGATTCCCAAATGCAACGTATTGAGAACGAGTTAGGCGATGGTCCCTGGTTTAATGGTGACCAGTTTTCACTTGCCGATACGGCATTTGCCCCTGTGTTTGTGCATGACGCTGTTGCCGATTATCGATTTTCTGTTATTGATTTCGAGTCACTGCCCAAAATATCGGCGTGGTCAAAACGTCTGTTAGCAATGCCTGCAGTTAAACAGTCTGTCGTGGCTGATTTTGACGCGATATATCTAACCGCGATTGAAAGGTCAGGCAGCTATTGCTGGCAGAATTCAATCAACTAGGTTGAGTTTTCAGCACGTCTATCAGAGATAAAGTCATTCTTGCTGTAGCACCCCACAGTAACTCACCTTCATATTCATCGTAATAAACCACTGGCCATGGGCGCTTCGAATCTGGGTGGGTTCGTTGCTCTGTCCTATAGTTAGACGAGTTAGCGAGCCAGTTAAGTGGCAACGTAAACGCATGCGCTACCTCACCTGCATCGAGCTGTAACGGGTAAGGCCATGGCGTCACACCGACATAAGGTGTGACTTGAAATTCGCTGATAGTGTGATGATGGTTAAGTCGGCCTAATATTGTGACATCACATTGCTTAAAGCCTACTTCTTCTTCTGCCTCGCGTAATGCGGTGATTTTCAGGGACGCGTCATCAATTTCACGTTTACCGCCAGCAAAAGCGACTTGCCCACTGTGCCGATCGCCTTCAAATGTAGCGCGCCGAATATACAGAATATGCCAGCACTCATTGACCCTCAAGAAGGGTATTAACACTGCCGCTTCCTTACTATCCGGACCGAGCATTTCCGGCGGGATGTCGTAGGTAGGATCGGGCTGTATTTTCAGGCGGTGCGATATCTCTTCAATGGTTAGTCGATCAAAGTCTATCATTGCTTCGGTTGGTCTAATCTATAGGTCAAGTCTATTGGTGATGGCCCGATGTTTATTGTTTTATAGCAATGAGCTGAAATAACCTCGCGGTGTGTTTATAGGGTTCACGATTCGACAATGCGAATTCAAGCTTTCGTAGCTTTTCGCTAATTTCAACATCGTTTTTTTCTTCGTTGGTTCCCCAATAGTTATACATGCAGCGTATACCGTAATGGTTTTCAATTTTACATCCCTTTTTTATCAACATGTCTGACAAGTCATTCGCTCTGAATTCTCGAATTTCCATATTGAAAGTTGGATTGTATTGAAGTATCTGGTCTAGTGAATCGTAGGCCTTATCCAGATCTCCCTCCAAAAAGGCAGCTTGGTAGGCAGAGGAATATTGATTGGCTGTTATGAGTGACAGGAAGCCGCCAGGCCGTAACATCTTGAGCATCATATCTATAACAGGCTCTAGAACGTCAACAAATTGAATGACGTTATGACAAAGAACGATGTCAAATTCAGGCTCAGGAAATTTCTTGCCCAAACTCAGAATATCGAGGGCATGCGTTTGTATACGCCCAGACACACCCGATAAAGCAGCGGTCACATTGGCGTCATCCAGCATTTGTTGAGACGTATCGACCAAATCTATCTGATGATTCATACGCGCTAGCGCAAGACTATCAACACCATTACCACCACCTGCATCCAAAATTCGTAATGGGGGTGATTCAACTGGAATATGCTTTTTGAGGTTGTTTTCGACCAACTCGTAACTAAATTTAGCCCAGGTTGTACCTTGTTCTTCTTTCCACTTATTCAGATTCGACTCGAACGAATCTCTTTTAGTCGAAGCCCGTAGGGCCTTTTTCAGGTTTAGATTGCCAGTATATAAAGCTTTACCCACGATAACGCCGGTAATACCTTCGTTGTTATAACAGTTAGAAACATCCTCTAGACTACCAATTCCACCACCGACAATTATATTCAATCCACTGGCTTGAGATAGTGCTATCGATGCATCAAGATCAACACCCGTCATAGAGCCATCCCGATGAATGCTAGTCAATATAGCGGTAGTGACGCCAAAATGTCGCATCTGTATGGCTAGGCTTGTCGCCTGCACACTGCCACCTGCCTTCCAACCGTGAATTTTAACTTCGCCAGCTTCATCGGCATCAATGCCGAGAATGATGGAATCGCAACCATAAGCCGCAATCGCATCTGCCATTAATTGAGGTTCCTCTACCGCTGCGGTACCAATAATGACGCGCTTAATGCCTATCTTCATTGCCCAATCCACATCGACCATGGTGCGAATGCCACCCCCGAATTGAATGTTAACGTCTAGATCAGCAATTTTTTTGATCAGTTTCCAATTGTTTGTAGCCTCTTCATCGAAAGCGGCATCGAGGTTAATAACCTGCAACCATCTTGCCCCCTGATCTATCCATTGCTGTGCACAAGCAACGGGGTCGGTATGAAAAACGACAGGGTGGTCAATATCGCCTTTGGTAAATCTGACGACTTCACCATTCCTTAGATGGATGGCTGGAAAGATAGTAAATTTACTAATGTTCATGTAATTATCCCGACTATTTAATACGAGGGCATCTCTAAAAATACACTTTTTTCACGATAGCGGCGTCACCGATTTTACGCTCCTGCAAAATCGCCATACCGTACATCGTTGCATGAACGAAAAACACACTATTTTTAGAGACACCCACGACTTAAGTTTGCAGTAAATTTAAGCTTTGAAGTGAAAAGAACGCAGGTTGTTTGATGACATTAGCACCATGTGTAGCGAATTTAAAGACGTATTTCTATCTAAACTATAGGATGAACAACAGAAAGAAATGCGTTTTATGAACCTAGGCGATAGCCATAGACCTATAAGCCTAGCACATCATCCATGCCATAAAGTCCGCTTGATTTTTGATAAACCCAATGCGCAGCTCGAATGGCACCGTTAGCAAAAGTCATACGGCTCGATGCTTTGTGGGTGATTTCGATCCTCTCGCCTTCTGCCGCAAATAGAACCGTA
>JBLHID010000097.1:0-11153 GCA_047615545.1 Polaribacter sp. | reverse complement strand
ATCCATGCCAGCCCGCATTTGCGTATTGACAGCATCTGCAACAGCGATAGCGGTACGCCCGAGTCCATTAATTGCGGGTTTTAATACGCTCGATTTAAAACTGAGCAAGCCACCTAGTTCTCCATCTTGTAACTGGGAGCTCAAGTCAAACGCGCTGACAGGCCCGTTATAGACGATGATATCTTGTGTGGGGTCACTGGTGTTTGGCTTAACGGCCAGTGTATTAATGGTTGTTCCAGTTAAGACCGATTGTCCATTGCCAATGAATATTGACATATTATTATCTGCGCTATACACCACTGAGATATCTACCTTCTCCGCTAATTTTGTCAGCAACGCATCTCGTTTATCAAGCAAGTCACCTCCTTGTTGAGTGCCTTTAGCAGTCGTACTGATATTACTTAATGAGACATTGACATCACGAACCGTCGATACAATAGAGTTAATCTCATTTACTACATTTCCAATCTCCGCTCTGGTGTTTTCAGCTAATTGCTCAAAGCGATTACTGATATTATGAAAACGATTAGTAAATGACTGCGCGGTATTGATCAAGGCGGTTCGTGCAGTGCTAGAGGCAGGATCGTCGGCGACATCCTGTATTGAACTAAATAAATCGCTCAAAATTGGTGATATTCCACCTTGAGGATTTGCGAGGACATCATCCATATGACCGACGAGTTCGGCGTACTTGCTTAGGCGAGAGTGCGTCGTGGTAACATCGCGTACTTCAGTGGACAGGAACTGGTCATAAGAACGCTGTATCGATTCGACATGCGCGCCACTCCCCAAATATGAACCACCCAAAAATGATGGGGTGTTTGCACTAATTTCAACAGATTGCCGACTAAATCCTTCGGTGTTGACGTTCGCGATATTATGACTCGTGGTACCTAACGCTCGTTGAAACGAGAGCAACCCCGAAACAGCAGTATTGAGGATATCAGCCATTATTATTCTCCTGTACCCGTCTTTGGTCGGAACTAAAATTTGCTATCGAAACACCTATGGTTTGCCCCTGCATAATATTAATAATTTTCTTGGCGTATTGCGGATCAGTTGCATACCCACCCTGCTGCAGTTCCTTCAAATAATGTGCGTCATCTCCCTTATGATCAAGGGCATTTTGGTATCGGGGGCTAGCTTGAATAAATTCGACATAATCATCTAGAGCATCAGGGATTGATTCGTAGGCGCGGAAATGCGCCATTTCGGTTTGCATCACACCATCACGAAATTCGAGTGTTGGTTTGGTTAATGTTGGGCCGTCCCAATTATTGCTTGCTTTAATGCCAAATAGATTAAACGCTTGCTGACCATTTGGAAATCGCATGGTGTGTTTACCCCAACCGGTTTCTAGTGCAGATTGTGCTACGAGTGCCTGAGCACTAATGCCAATGGCATTGGCGGCCTTTTGTGCATGTGGCCACAAGTCAGTGATAAAGTGCTCAGGTTTAAGCCAACGCTGCTTGGATCCGACTTGGTTAGCCAAAACCGCATCTGACTCGCTTATTTGCAAGTCGTCAGTTTGATATTGCGTCACCTTCACAGCCGGATTTTGTGTTCGATAGGTATCTGTTTGGTACATAGTTGATATGGTTAGAGGCGCTTCTACTTCTGGTCGATAGGTCGCTTGTAGATTCGGTTCAGATAGATTAATCACTGGCGGATTGGCTAACGGTAAAAACGGCATTTGCGGTACTGTCCCGATAGGCAACAATTTGCCCCCTTTGCCGCTTGCTAGTGCTAATAGGCCTTCCATTGATTGATCCGCACTCGCTTGCTCAGAACCCATTTGAACGCCACCAGGCAATTGTTGCAATAGCACTTTGGCAATGCCCAAACCACCTTGTTTGGATATATCCAGAGCGAGTTGTTTGTCGTACATTTCTTGATAAAAGTCGAGTGTCGAGCTGTGGTTCGATTCATCAACCTTAGCCGCAGAGCGCATTGAAGCTAGCATTTGCTGCACAAATAGACTTTCGAATTGTTCGGCAACGGCCTTTGTTGTCTCGATCGATTGATTCCTGGCACCGAGTTTCATTTCAGAATACTGGTGCTGATTCAGGTAAAAATCAGTGGGTGACGAGACGCTCATTGACGGACTCCAAGGTGATGAATGATCTAATGACGATCAGATTACAAACTCTATATTACGATTAGCTCTGCACTTAACGCGCCAACTTGCTTAAGTGATTCTAAAATAGCCACCAGATCTCCTGGAGATGCCCCTACCTGATTCACTGCGCGGACGATTTCACTCAAAGTTACGCCCTCTGGAAAGCGAAACATTCGACTGCCTTCTTCACTCACTTCGATATCCGTTTCGAGGATTTTCGTAGTTACGCCATTGCTCAAAAGCTCCGGTTGACTCACTTTTTGCGAGTTGGTAATCGTCACGGTTAAGTTGCCATGTGATACTGCTGCCGAGTAGACCTTGACATGATTACCAATCACTACCGTACCTGAACGTGAGTTGATGATGATTCTAGCCGCGGCTTCACCCGGCTGAAATTCTAAATTTTCGATAAACGACACAAAGCCCACTCGCTGGGAGACATCTTGAGGTGCATTAATGGCAACCGTGACACTATCTTTGGCAAATGCGTTGTTTGGCCCCAAAATGCGATTGATGGTGTCAGCAAGACGCTTAGCGGTCGTGAAATCAGGTCGTTTTAAGTGCAATACAATATTATCGCCACTGGCGAAAGGGTTAGCTATCTCACGTTCGATACTTGCACCATTGGGAATTCGTCCAACACTAGGGATGTTAATACTGACTGATGATCCGTCGGCACCTTCGACACCCAGACCACCTACAATCAGGTTGCCTTGAGCCATAGCATAGATATTTCCGTCGACACCTTTTAATGGCGACATCAACAGGCTACCGCCGCGCAGGCTTTTGGCACTGCCCAATGATGACACGGTGATATCAATCGTTTGTCCGATTTTCGCAAATGCTGGCAGCTCGGCATGAATTGCGACTGCCGCAATATTTTTGACTTGTGGGTTAACATTAGCAGGTAGAGTAATGCCATATTGTCCGAGCATGCTCTTTAAGCTTTGCACCGTAAATGCGGTTTTATCTCCAGAACCATCGAGACCAACCACAAGTCCATAACCCACCAATTGGTTAGTTCGAACGCCTTTTATCGAAGTAATATCTTTGATTCGTTCTGCCAAAACACTGCCTTGAGCCGTGACTAAGGCTAGAAATATGAGTAATTTAATTTGTTTCATCAGTATCTCCTGATAATGGATATATATATAAAGGCTTAATAATGTCGAATTATGAGCATCGTTTTATAAGTGAATATTTATAACGGAAAAGCAGGGCTATCGAATAACCGGCTTAACCAACCCTTAGTGTTAGACTCGGCAATGGTCCCGCCGCCACCGTAATAGATTCGGGCATTCGCTAGCTTTCTCGACTCCACCATATTATTAGCACTCACATCTTGTGGCCGTACCAGACCAGATAAGCGGATAAATTCTGATCCTTGATTCAAGCCAATAATTTTCTCCCCGCGTACTACCAATGTGCCATTGGATAAGATATTGGCAACGGTAACTGTAATTTCACCGTTGAGACTGTTACTTTGAGCACTATCACCACTACCCGTAAAATCTCTTCCAGCACTTGCCGAATTGGTAAAAAGTGAATCCCCACTGGACGTAGGAGTGATCCCTAGCAGAGCTGACACTGCAGTTCCAATTTCGCTATTCTTTGTGGTATTGGTTGCGGCTGATTTGGATGCATTTGTCGATTCGGACAAGGTGATACTCAGCAGATCACCAACTCGAAAGGCTTTGCTATCTTCAAACAATCGAACGGATCGACCTTGTTGAAATATAGAACCATTTGGCACCGGTTGAAAGGCCACAGTATTTAAATCTACTGGTGCATATTCCGGGTCAGGCTGAACGGCAATTTGAGTTGCCGCGCAAGCATTTAGCAGCCCCAGCAGGGTTATCAACCCCGCCATTTTTATGGTTGAGTTCATTTCATCACCTACACATTGTTATTTAGGAATTGCATCATGCCGTCTGCGGTTGAAATGACCTTTGAGTTCATTTCATAAGCACGCTGGGTTTCGATCATACCCACCATTTCTTCGACGATATTGACGTTAGAGCCTTCGAGTGAGGCCTGGCGTAAGTTACCGAGGCCAGCCTGCCCAGGCGTACCCGCCTGAGCTGTGCCACTTGCAGCAGATTCGACAAACAAGTTTTCGCCGATCGGTTGTAAGCCCGTAGGGTTGATAAATCCAGTAATTTGAAGATTGCCAACGGTTGTTTGTGCTGCCTGACCCGGCAACGTGACCGTCACAACACCGTCAGTACCTATCGTGACAGACTGAGCGTCTGACGGAATAGTGATGCCTGGCTGCAAAGTATAGCCGCTAGCGGTAACTAGTTGCCCTTGATTAGAAAGTTTAAAACCACCATCTCGGCTATAAGCCTCAGTACCATCAGGCAATAGAATTGGGAAGAAACCCCTGCCATCAATGGCGACGTCAAGGGCATTGTCGGTGATTGCGATGCTACCTTGGGTGTGTATTTTTTCTGTCGCGACCACTCTCGACCCACTACCCAGCATAAGGCCAGTCGGCAAGCGGGTTTCAGCTGATGTCTGACCACCCACCTGACGTATGTTTTGATACAGTAAGTCTTCGAAAACCGCTCGCGACTGCTTATAGCCAGTGGTGCTGACGTTAGCGAGGTTGTTTGATATGACCGACAAACGCGTTTGTTGTGCGTCGAGTCCGGTTTTTGCTACCCATAAGGCTTGGTTCATTTTTCATCTCCGTTAAAGGGGTTACGAAGATATATGCAGGGACTATGCCAGATTTGTTATCGGCAGTGTATTACAGGGATTTACGCCCAAAGGATAGGCAGGGTTCAAATCGAATCGGTAGAAAGACAAATGGTTGCAACATCGTCTGCGAAGTAGAGAGTCTCGTGGTTGAAGATAGAGGATATCGAATTAGAATGGCCCATTCACTTATGAATGAGCCATTAGACCTAACAAAAAAGGGCAGGCTATGGTCGAGCTAACTCTTCCTCGTCTATTTCGGGTTCTAGCAGGTCGGCACGAGAAATGCCCAGTACTAATGTCGTTGTTGTTGCGACATAAATCGAAGAGTAGGTTCCGACGAATACACCGATAATGAGTGCCAACGAAAATGCATGTATCGCTTCACCGCCGATAAAGAACAATGAGAACAACACTAACAAAGTGGTAAAGGATGTCATCAAGGTCCTAGAGATGGTTTGATTGACGGAAATATTGGTGACTTCCTCGGGCGTTTTGTTTCGGATCTTACGAAAGTTTTCACGCACGCGATCGAATACAACAATGGTATCGTTTAAGGAGTAGCCAATAACGGCCAATACTGCCGCCAAAACGCTTAAGTCAAAGTCAAGTCGAAGCAACGAAAATATCCCCAGTGTAATCACTACATCGTGGATTAATGCAGCGACAGCACCCAGTGAGAAACGATACTCAAAGCGAACTGACACGTAGATTAAGATGGCAATCAACGCATACAGAACCGCAAGTCCACCGTCTTCGGTTAGCTCTTCGCCTACCTGTGGGCCGACGTATTCAACCCGTCGCTCTTGGACCGTCTCATCGGTCATGCCTCTGAGCAGTTTGATAACGTGAGAACTGGTTTGGGCTTCATTCTGACCCACTTTAGGTACGAGTCGAATCAATACCTCACTGGCACTGCCAAAATGTTGTACGACCGCATCATCATAACCATTGACGTTCAAGGCATCTCGAATTGGCTCAAGCTCAACCGATTGCTGATAGCCGACCTCGATAATGCTTCCGCCAGTAAAGTCGATACCTACATTAAGCTTCAGTGTAGCCAGACTCACAATCGACACTAGGATCATGATGCTTGACAAAACCATGGCTGGTTTGCGCAAACCCATGAAGTTGATTTGTTGTTTTAACATGATTAGATTGCCAGCTTGGTGATAGCCTTACGGCCATAGATCAAATTGATGATAGCCCGGGTGCCGAATATTGCGGTTAACATCGAGGTCATGATGCCAATCGATAACGTCACCGCAAAACCTTTGATCGGGCCAGTACCAAAGCCAAATAGAATGAGCGCTGCAATCAACGTAGTAACGTTCGCATCGGCAATAGTCCCAAACGCTTTTTCATATCCAGAAAAAATAGAAGCCTGAGGCGAGTTACCCAATTTCAGTTCTTCTTTAATACGTTCAAAAATAAGCACGTTCGCATCAACCGCCATACCGACAGTGAGCACGATGCCCGCTATGCCCGGTAATGTGAGCGTTGCCTGCAGTAATGACAAAACGGCGACGAGTAATACCATGTTTAGCGTCAGCGCGAGATTAGCCACTAGGCCAAACACCTTGTAGAAAACCGCCATAAATACCAACACTGCGGCAAAACCAATCATTACCGACAAAAATCCCTTGTCGATATTTTCCTTACCTAGGCTTGGGCCAACGGTGCGTTCTTCGACAATTAACATGGGTGCTCGTAATGCACCTGCTCGCAGTAATAACGCTAAATCACGGGCTTCTCGAGTGCTGTCTAGTCCGGTTATTTCAAAGCGTTTACTCAATTGGGATTGAATAGTAGCCACGTTTATGACTTGAGAAATGGTGGTTTTAATACGTTTATCTTCACCATTTACTTTGCGAAATTCATATTTATCTTCAATAAATACAACGGCCATCGGGTTACCAATATTATCCCGAGTAACATCACCCATGCGGTCGGCACCTTTGCCGTTCATGGTAATGGTGACGTTTGGTGTGCTGCTGCGCGAATCGATACCTGACGCGGCTCCAACAATTTGATCGCCCGTGACGATGACACTGCGTTTCAATAACACGGGGGATTTATCGGTACGCTCATATAAACGTGTGCCAATCGGTGCTCTGTCAGATGTCTTTGCGGCTGTCCAGTCGGTAAAGGTACCATGCACCATACGAAATTCGAGTGTGGCAGTAGCACCTAAAATTTCCTTTGCTCGCACTGTGTCTTGCACGCCAGGCAACTGAACAACGACTCGATCTTCACCCTGACGCTGGATCACCGGCTCGGCAACACCCAATTCATTCACTCGATTTCTGAGTGTTGATATATTTTGCTCTATCGCCAGTTTTTTCTCAGTTTCTAACGCCGTCGGGTTCAATGTCATTTCGATGAGGCCAATCTCTGCCTCGTCACTCATCACAAAGACAAATTCTCTAAATTTATTTTCTATCTCTAATTTAGCTGCGTCACGCACCGCTAAACTGCCAAATCGCAGGTTGATGCTTGTCGTGTCCGATTGCACTGATTTGTAACGGATTTTCTCGCTACGCATAAACGATTTGATTTCGCTTTCTGAACGTTGCAATGATTTTTCTATAGCCGAATCCATATCCACTTCCATTAGGAAGTGAACACCACCGCGTAAGTCGAGGCCGAGATACATCGGTAACGCGTTTACGCTTGCCATCCAGTCAGGCGTCGCGGGTGCCAAATTAACCGCAACAGAATAGCGACTATCTAACTTTTGAAGCACCTTGCGGATTTGGGTGACGGCTTTCAGCTGATCTCCTTCATCGTCAAAACGAACCAGAAGATTAGTCACGTTTAGTTCAATCGAACGAAATTTTACGCCATCGGCTACGAGAATGTCTCGTACGAGCGATAGCTCACTTTCGTTAACCAGATTGACTCGATGCGAAATTTGTACCGCGGGGTCTTCACCATATATGTTTGGTGAAGCGTACATAACGCCAAACACAACGATGAAGGCGAGTAGCAGGTATTTCCATGCAGGATATTGATTGACCATAGGGATTACAGCTTCTTAATTGTGCCTTTCGGTAAGACGGTGGCTACAGCATGAAGTTGAATCTTAACTTCGACCTTGTCGGAAATTTCACAGGTAAGGAAACTTTCTTCGACAGCGGTGATTTTCGCTAACAAACCACCCGTGGTAATCACTTCGTCACCCTTCTTGAGTGCTTCAACCAAACTTTTGTGTTCTTTCGCCTTTTTTTGCTGGGGGCGAATGAGCAAAAAGTAAAAGATAGCGAACATCAACACTAATGGAATGATTAATTCGAATGTACCACCAGACTGTGGAGCGCCTTGTGCCATAGCGTCATTAATAAAAAAACTCATGCTTAACCTACCTTTTGATTAAATGGATTTATTCGTCTTCACGATGTGTGGGGATGGTTCATACCTACCCCGAAGCGGCGCGTATTATGGCACTAGCCTCGTATTCTCACAAGCTTTCAAGTTTATCAAACTGAAGCCCTGCCTAGCACAATGAACAGAATGATTATTTCGATTCAAACTGCTCATAAAATTCGTCACAAAAACTATCGTAACGGTCTTCTTCTATCGCCTTACGAATCCGGCTCATCAGTACTTGGAAGTAATACAAGTTGTGAATAGTGTTGAGTCGAGCCCCTAAAATCTCTCCACATTTATCTAGATGCCTTAAATAGGCACGTGAATAATTCTGGCAGGTATAGCAGCCACACTGTTCGTCGATGGGTGATATGTCATCGGCGTAGCGAGCATTACGTATGCGTACAATACCCTGATGGGTGTAGAGAAAACCGGTGCGAGCGTTGCGCGTAGGAATGACACAGTCGAACATATCGATACCACGACGCACGCCTTCAATTAAATCCTCGGGTTTGCCGACCCCCATTAAATAGCGTGGCTTATCTGTTGGCAAATGTGGCAGGCAATGATCGAGCGTTTCATTTCTTTCGTCGGCCGGCTCGCCCACTGACAAGCCACCAATGGCATAGCCATCAAACCCGATCTCAGTTAAACCCAATGCAGATTCACGACGTAACTCTGGGTATGTACCGCCTTGCACAATGCCGAAAAGCGCACTTGGGTTGTCGCCATGGGCGGCCTTACTTCGCGCAGCCCAGCGCATTGACATTTCCATCGAGTCTCGCACAACGTCTACCTCAGCTGGATAAGGGGTACATTCATCAAATACCATCACAATATCTGAGCCAAGGTCACGCTGAACTTGCATCGAGACCTCAGGACTAAGAAATATTTTTGAGCCGTTAACAGGGGAATTGAAATGGACGCCCTCCTCTGTGATTTTGCGCATCTTCGCTAGGCTAAATACCTGAAACCCGCCAGAGTCTGTCAGAATAGGCCCTTGCCAGTTCATGAAGTCATGCAAATCACCATGCTTTTTGATTATATCGGTACCAGGACGAAGCATTAAATGAAAAGTATTACCGAGGATTATTTGCGCGCCTAATCCAGTTAATTCTTCTGGGGTCATGGCCTTCACCGTGCCATAGGTTCCGACCGGCATGAAAGCGGGTGTTTCAACGACACCACGATCAAAAGTGAGTCGCCCTCTGCGGGCTGTACCAAGGGTTTTATCGAGTGTAAATTTCATTATTAATCTCTAAATTTGCCTTCACTTTATTAGACGGCCTTTAATCGGGTCTGCTCTAAATCGACTTTTTGAGTTGTATCTTCGATTCGATCAGCATGGCGTCACCATAGCTAAAGAAGCGATATCGTTCATTCACTGCCTGTTGATAAGCTTGCTGTATTAATTCGGTCCCAGCAAAAGCACTCACCAACATTAATAGCGTAGATTTAGGCAGATGAAAATTTGTAATCATGGCATCGACAGCATTAAACCGATAGCCTGGTGTAATAAAGATTGAAACATCACCTTCAAATGCTTTTGCGGTGCCGCCTGACGCTGCCGCTTCGAGACTACGTACGACAGTTGTGCCTACAGCTACCACTCTATTGCCAGTCGCATGAGTCCGACTAATGGCATCGCACACCTGTTGCGATACTTGAACCCATTCAGAATGCATCACGTGTTCATCTATGTTGTCGACCTTGACCGGCTGAAAGGTGCCAGCGCCGACATGTAATGTGATATGAGTGGTCTCAACCCCTTTATTTTTCAATTCGTCGATAAGCGCCACGTCAAAATGCAAGCCTGCTGTCGGTGCGGCAACAGCGCCGGGATTTTGCGCATAAACCGTCTGATATCGTTCTAAATCTTCGTCGTCGTCTGCGCGCTCGATATACGGCGGCAATGGCATATGACCGTATTGGTTTAGTAGATCTAACCAGCTTGCATCGCTATCCTGGGTTAACTTAAACAATGCCCCTTCTCGCTCGGTCATCACACAGCTGATTTGATCTTCTAATAATAAAACAGAGCCAGGTTTCGGTGATTTGCTGGAACGAATATGGGCTAGCAGTGTTTGATCGTCTAATATTCTTTCAACCAAAACTTCAATCTTGCCCCCGGTTTGCTTTTGACCAAACAGTCGTGCCGGTACAACCCGAGTATCATTAAAAACGAGCAAATCGCCAGGGTTCAAAAACTCGATAATATCTGTAAATTGACCACTAGTGATTGTCCCGTCAGTGATTTCACTATTGGCAAGAGCACCTATTGAGGGAGATATACGCAAAAGACGCGAAGCACTACGTTGCGCCAGTGGCTTTTGAGCAATTAGCTCGTTTGGTAAGTGGTAATCAAAATCGCTTAATTGCATAGAGTTTGGTGCATAAGGCTGCATGTTGCATGGGTGAAGTGGGCGTGATCCTAATTAAAGGTCTGCTTGACGTTTTTGCCCAAAATTTTGGTGCTTAAAAAAGCGCGTATGATACCGTTCAATAAGGAGATTGCCACTGATTCTAAATTTCTGCTTTATTATTACCTCGAAGGCCTACCACAAACAAACAAATTGCATTAGAATCCGCCCTCTTCTAGGCTCTAGACCTTCTCAGTTCTAGGCCCACTAAGTTCTAAGCCGGTGTGGTGAAATTGGTATACACGATGGATTCAAAATCCATTTGCGCGAGCAGTGGCGGTTCGAGTCCGCCCACCGGTACCATATCTCAAATTAAGGACGTCCATTGACGTCCTTTTTTGTGCCTGAAACATAGACATAGCGACATTTACAGCCTAATCGCTACGTTATTAGCACTGGCATTAGGTGCATACCCTGCGTTACTAACCAAGTCAGAGAAAAGAAGCTCGTTGATTTTTTCTATGTGGTGGAACAGATCCAAGGGCAATGGATATAGGCAGTCAAGGGCTGATCATCATTTTATGTCTGCTTAAGTGATAAAGCAG
>JBLHID010000096.1:0-11303 GCA_047615545.1 Polaribacter sp. | reverse complement strand
CATGGTGGTCCAGAAAGGTGTCAACGATCAGGATGTCGTTGCGATGGCGAGGCACTTCAAGGGTAGCGGTCACATCGTGCGCTTCATCGAATTTATGGACGTTGGCTCCTCAAACGGCTGGCGTATGAACGATGTCGTACCCTCGGCTGAGATCGTGAGCATGATCAATGCAGAGATGCCGATCATCGAAGCTGCATCCAACTACACTGGCGAAGTTGCCGAGCGTTGGACCTATGCGGATGGCAGCGGCGAAATTGGCGTCATCTCCAGCGTGACGCAAGCCTTCTGTTCCACCTGTACGCGCGCCCGACTATCGACCGATGGTAGACTTTATACCTGCTTGTTCTCGCAGTCTGGGCATGATTTGCGCGCGCTCATGCGGTCGGGCAAAAACGATCAGGAGATTGCTAGTGCAATAGGTTTGATCTGGCACCAGCGAGATGACCAGTATTCGGAAATTCGTACAGAAGAAACTGCACGCAGTAAGAAAGTTGAGATGTCTTATATTGGTGGTTGATGCTTTCATCGACACCAAACTTGAATTCACCAGCTTTGCGATCCGTTTAAGCAACATCAACGCCGTTATCAGTAGTTGTATGAATCAATAAATATTTATTCAGTGAAAACTATCTATGAATTCTCTATCCATCAAAACCATTGAATTTGAGCGTCCGCAAATGGACACGAAAATGAACCAGGGCACGAGTTGCACAGCCAATGCTTGGGCGCGTGTGCCTGTAGAGGTGACGTTGGCTAAAAAAGTAGCGCTCAAAACGCGCATAAAGCACCTGTTAAAAGAGCAACAAGCGGTGCTGGTCGCGCACTATTATGTCGATGCAGACTTACAAGAATTGGCGGACGAGACCGGTGGTTGTGTGTCGGACTCACTCGAGATGGCGCGTTTTGGTCGCGACCATCCAGCTCAGACTGTGGTAGTGGCTGGCGTAAAATTTATGGGTGAGACAGCGAAGATACTGAGTCCGCATAAACGTATTTTAATGCCTGATCTTGACGCAACTTGCTCTCTCGACTTGGGCTGTCCTGCGGACGAGTTTAGTGCGTTTTGCGATGCGCATCCAGACCGTACAGTCGTGGTCTATGCTAATACCAGTGCAGCGGTGAAGGCCCGCGCCGATTGGATGGTGACGTCTTCTATTGGCCTAGAGATTGTCGCGCACCTGCACGGGCAGGGCAAAAAAATCCTATGGGCACCCGACAAACATCTAGGCAACTATATACAGAAAGAAACCGGCGCAGACATGCTGATCTGGCAGGGATCCTGTTTGGTGCATGATGAGTTCAAAGCAGTCGAATTAGAATTATTGAAGCAAGATCACCCACACGCCAAAGTGCTGGTCCATCCAGAGTCGCCAGAAGCTGTAATAGCACTGGCCGATGTGGTCGGCTCGACCTCAGCCTTGATTGCAGCAACACAATCGCACGATGCGGATGAGTTCATTGTCGCGACCGACAGTGGCATCTTATACAAGATGAAACAGGCCGCCCCCGGCAAACGCTTCATCGAGGCGCCAACGGCGGGTAATAGCGCAACCTGCAAAAGTTGCGCTCATTGTCCGTGGATGGCGATGAACAGCCTGCAAAATCTAGCCGACGGTTTGGAGTCTGGCAGCAACATGGTTCAGGTTGATACCGACATCAGCCGAAAAGCACTCACCTGTATTGATCGGATGCTTAACTTTGCTGCACAAAATGATGGCAATGTGCGTCCTTCGGGCGATTTGGCGAAAGAGCACAAGTTATTTTCGGGAATAGGGCCGGCGTAATGCATTTACGGCGGTTGGGGTAATATTGCTCTACTCACCTCATTATTTTACAACAGAGCTGGCTGGATATAGTACTCAGAAAACGAAAACCTTGTTTGAACAAAAATGTGGCCAATGCCATAGCGTTACGCTGGTCGAGAATAGTCCCCCAGCAACCATCGACGGCGTAGTCGGGTTGGTGACTCGAATGGTAGGCAATGGTCTAGCAGGAAGTGATTAAGAATTGGCCTGGGTTATGCGCTATCTACAGGATAAATATGTTCCAGAAGGAGCGTGTTAGCAGCATCTAGCTCAACGCTTAAGAGCCAATCAAATGATCCGACTACTGATGCTGGATATCGCTATTCTTTTGTTAAATATTGATTGAAGAAAGTGATTAATAAGAGGTGCTTTGCCTGACGGTTAATTATTATGGAGTTTGTGAGGCTGTAAAAAACACCAACCCTTGATACCAGAGACCTTTATCTAGAATAAGCTTGATTCCAGACTATTCTGGTATTTTCTGACGTAATTTCTCGCGGTCGAACCACCACTGGTCCTGTGGCACAATCGCACCAATGACCATCGACAGTCGTGGTAGGAAAATAGCTGGATCGAGTAGTTGTAATTTTTCCATCCACATATTCATGGCTTCCTGACCTGAAATACCTGAATGCTCTTTAGCCACGTTGACCAGCAACACATTAGTTAAAAATGTCATGCTCTCATGGGCCTTGCCTTCCGTTCTCATGTCAGCAATATAGTGAGCAACAGTTGCTGCTACTGCAGCGCCATCCGCATTGGCAGGCGTTTCATCAACAATGTAACCCAGCATATTGACAGATAGCTGTGGATCAATCGGATAGGTCACCGCCAGCCAGACACCTTGTCCAAGCGCAACCAGAGAGGCCGGTTGACCACTTTGGTAAAGCACGTCGCAACATTTAACAGCTTCTTCCCATTTTTCATTATCGAGAAAAACCGTAAAAGCCTGACGCACCATTTCCCAACATTCTTCAGTACGGCCCACGCCAACCAATGCCTCAGCAATATCCAGCTGCAAATTGGCTCTATCCAGCTTGGTAGCACCCTCAGGCATATCGGTCAGAACCTTTTCTTTTTCTATAAGGAAATTTTGTAGATACTCGATAGACTCATCTGCATTGCTGCCCTGAATTTTTTGGTCAATTGTCTTTTTTCTAGTCATTTTTTTTGCCTGGCACACTATCAGAAAGCGATTTTTACTGGATCTTCAGTTACAAATACCAGTAGAAAACGACAAGTTAAGTTATGTTTTTGTTCAGATTTTCGTCATCTAGTTGAAAGAGCCATACCGCCAACCAAGTCGTTAACACTGCGCTTGCTAGCTGCATTGGCAGGCGCAATACCAGCGAAGCTGTCACTCAGTGTTCGAGCGATGGTGACGGCTGGGTTGGCGAATGAGGTAGAGGATGTAAACCAGTAGCCAGCGGTGATATACAGTCCTACTGCATAAGGCACGCTATCTGGCTTATGTTTGATGCAGCCGAATATTGTGAGTATTAATCCCGCTGTTGCGACAAATTCGGCGCTCCATTGCGACAGACCATCTCTTGCGGTTGTTGAATATTCTACCAAGGGCAGATCAAACATGTGGTTGGCGATTAGCGTACCGAGTATGCCGCCAATAATTTGCACAGGCCAGTAGCTACAAGCGATTTTCAGCGTTATTTGACGTCGTATCAGGAAAGCCAGCGTGACGGCTGGATTAAAATGCGCACCAGAAACTGGCCCAAAAATTTGAATCAGCACGACAAGAATTGCACCTGTCGCGATGGTGTTGCCGAGTAACGCTATCGCATTATTACCCTCGGCAAGTGTTTCACCCATGATGCCGGAACCAACGACAACCGCTACCAGAAATAACGTGCCTAAGCCTCCAGCTACCAGTCGCCTTTTCATACCAATACTCAGCCTGCCTAAAAAGGTCGGTATTCTGAGGCCTAAGCTAGTCTACGGGCAATGACTTAGCGGTTTCACGTAGTATATTTTTTTGAATTTTGCCTGTGGCTGTTTTGGGTAGCTCTCCGAAAACAACTCGCTTGGGACGCTTAAAACGTGCCATGTGGTTGGTACAAAATTCGATTAATTCTATTTCAGTGGCTTCGTTACCCAGCTTCAACTCAACAAATGCACAAGGTACTTCTCCCCATTTTTCATCTGCTAGGGCTACCACAGCTGCTTCGCCAACAGCAGGGTGTTTGTATAGTACGGCTTCGATTTCTACCGAGGATATGTTTTCGCCACCGGAGATAATAATGTCTTTTGCACGATCTTTAATTTGTATATAGCCATCGGGGTGAATCACCGCGAGATCACCACTGACAAACCAGCCATCTTGAAACGCCTTTTTGGTTGCGTCTCTGTCTTTTAGATATCCCTTCATGGTGGTATTACCCCGAATCATGATTTCACCGATGGTTTCAGCGTCCGCTGGGACGGATTTTCCTGTGTCAGGATTAATGACTTCAACTGCCTCTGTCATCGCAAAACGGACTCCTTGTCGCGACTTTAATTCTGCTTGGGTTTCGACACTTTCTTTTTGCCAGCTTTCCTGAGCAGCTGATTGCAAAATATGGCCATAGCTTTCGGTTAAGCCATAAACATGCATGATGTTGAAACCAAATTGATTCATGCTTTCTAATACTTTTGCAGCCGGTGGTGCGCCTGCAGTCATCACTTGAATGGTTCGGCCAAAGGTTTTCTGGTCGCTTTTGGGTGCATTCGCGAGCATGTTAAGAATAATGGGTGCGCCGCCAAAATGTGTCACTTTATGTTCGTCGACCAGATCAAATAATAGCTTTGGATTAAAGGCGCGCATACAAATAATGGTGCCGGCCACTGCTGTCATCGTCCAAGCATGGCCCCAGCCATTACAGTGGAACATAGGAACGGTATACAGATAAGTTGGATGTTGTGGCAAGGCCCAGGAAACAACAGTTCCCATGCTCATCAAATACGAGCCTCGATGATGATAGACCACCCCCTTCGGACGACCGGTTGTACCCGAGGTGTAATTAAGTGACAGTGCTTGCCACTCATCTTCCGGTTGACGCCAGACGAAGCTGTCGTCGCCGCGCTCGACCAAGTCTTCGTAATAACTAAATTTTTGATCAGTCGGCAATGATGGTTTTTCTATCGCGTCTACGTCGTCAATGATGATGATTTCTGGCTGAACCTTGGATGTTTCGAGTGCTGCTTCCAAGACAGGCCATAGTTGACGGTCAACAATAAATAGCTTGGCTTCACCATGATCAATGATATAGGACACAGTTGAGGCATCGAGACGGGTATTGATCGTGTTCAATACAGCGCCTGACATTGGGATCGCAAAATGCGCTTCAAACATTTCTGGCGTGTTGAATGCAAAAATAGACACAGTGTCATTTTTGCCGAGTCCGCGGGCGGCAATACTCGATGCTATGCGTGTGCATCTCGCTCGTGTTTGCGACCAGGTATATCGGCGTTGATTATAAATTAACGACTCACGCTGAGGATAGATGTCAGCGGTTCGTTGCAGAAACGAAAGCGGTGTGAGAGCAACAAAATTGGCAGCATTTGTCGGTAATTGATCATATTCGATTGTCATGTTGATCTCCTGATAGTATCGCTTTAATTTTTATTTCTAGTATCTTATTTTTAGATCAGATACTAGTTTCTGATTGGCGAGCCGTTTTCCAACATCGTCTCAATTCGCAGTCTGGTTGCCTCACCAGATACCAATCTAAGAAACGAACTACGCTCAGCATCATATAAATCCTGCTCACTCCAGCGTGTGCCGGGTTCGATTTCTCCACCGGTAACAATGCGCGCCATTTCTGTACCTACTACAACATCATGCGGTGTGAAGTAACCCTTGCCGTGATTTTTAACCAGCCATTCTTGCATTTCTATAAAAACGGGAGCACCAGGCATCGAAAGATCAGGGCGGATAAATGACACTTGCTCTGATGGATCATCGATGGCGCTAATGGCAGCCGGTAATAGTCGATCACGATTAATTAAAAAGCGATCATTTGGGCGTAACATGGCGTTCTTCTTGGCTATGATGGGCGATGTTGACGTTTTACCATAACCCAAGTTCATAAATGCTTTCCAGCTTGCCTTAGTGATGTCTTCATCACATTGCAGTAGCTCAATCCATCGATACAGAGTTTCCTTACAGCCACCACCACCGGGTACAACGCCGACTAAAGACTCTACCAGTCCCATGGTTGAATTGGCATGGCAAACAACCTGCTTAGAATGCAATACGACCTCAAAACCACCACCGATAGAAAGACCAGCTGGGGCTGCTACGACAGGCGCTTTCATGTGTGCCATACGGTGTACTGTTTGTTGAAACTGAGCTAGAAACTGGTCTAGACCGTCCATGTCTTCCTTGCGGAAGAAACCACGAACGGCTTGCAGGTTAACGCCACAGGAGAAATGCTGTGCATCGTTGTGAACAACAAGGCCACGCATGTTGTTTGACTCTACTTGGTCAATTGCATCAGCCAGTATTGCCATAGAATCAGCATCGAGTGCATTTGCTTTGCTATGAAATTCGACCATGGCAATATTATCTAGGTCGTACCAGCTAGCGACTGCAGAGCTATTAACGGGTTTAACGGTTTGTCGTTTTTCAGTGAATCGGACAATACCTTCGTCCCGCTGAATGGTTTGCCATTGCCCACCAATGAGCCTGCATTGTAACTGACCTTGGTGAACGCGATAAAAACTAGAACCGCGCGCTTCTAACAGAAAGGTGGGCACAGTCATGTTGTCTGCTTCAAGCCGGTTGATGAAATAATCAAGACCAATATCGTCAAGTAGTTCGAATGGGCCCTTAATCCAGTTGTAGCCAAGTTTCATTGCATCGTCAATGCCGACAGGGCTATCGCCAACTTCAGGAATGAGCGATGCTGCATAACACAGTGAGCGTGATAATACGCGCCAGGCAAATTGACCGTGCACACCATCATCTTCGAGCAGGTGCTTAGCACCGTGTTGTTCGGCCTTTTCGGCCAAAGCCAAATTCAATCGTGGGGCAGGGCCGTAGGTTAGACCTTTCAGGTCGAGAACTTCGCGGCCATCATCAGAATCGCGGTAAAAACCAAGGCCTTTTTTGTTGCCTGTTTGTCCGTTTTCGATCATCTGAGTCATCATTGAAATGCGAGCGGCCTCTTTATGAAACACATCTTCACTGGGTAGAATATTAACCAGACTCTGTACCACGTCAGACATTAAGTCGATGCCAATTAAATCATAAAGTCCGAACACGCCTGTTTTTGGAATGCCCATTGGACGACCGAATAGGGCATCAGCTTCTAACGGTTTTAGACCAAGATCGAATGCTGCATGCAAGGCACACTGAATGGCAAAAACACCGACCCGATTACCGAGAAATCCCGGTGTGTCTAGACATTGCACAACGCCTTTGCCGAGTTGCTGCTCACAAAAACTAGCCAGTGTTGCCATAATGGCAGGGTCAGTATCTTCGCCCCGCACTAACTCCAGCAACCGCATGAAGCGAACCGGGTTGAAAAAATGCGTGATCGCAAAGCGCTTGCGGAAAGACTCAGGCATATCTTCGACTAGTAAGCTAATCGGAATGGTCGATGTGTTGGAGGATATAATGGTTTTGTCGTGACAAGTCTCATCCAGACGTTTGTAGAGTGCCTTTTTGATATCGAGACGTTCAACTACGGCCTCTGCTATCCAGTCACAATCAGCGAGTTGCTCGAAGTCATCGCGTGTATTACCCAAATGAATAAAGGATTCTGCTTCATCACTGATGAGTCCCGGTTGATCAGGATCACGAAGGCGCTCAAGACCTCGCTCGGCCAGTGCATTAGCGTTGTCATCTCCCTGATCACCGGTCGGCAGGTCCAGTAACCAAACGTGGATACCCGCGTTAGCAACTTGTCCCGCTATCCCAGCGCCCATGGTGCCTGCACCGATTACTGCTACTTTTTTGAACATGTTGGCTATCTCAGTTTATTTGATGTGGTAATAATTTTGCGTAATGCCTGTAAACACTGCTTTGGTGCTTCGATGGGTAACATGTGGCCATAACCTTCGATTATTGTATGCTCAGCGTTTAATTGTTTTGCGACGGCTAAGCCTGCTTTTAAAGGCGTTAACTTATCTTGACCTGCCAATATCAAGTGGCTGGGCACCTTGATTTCAGATGCAGCTTGCTCGCCAGATGTATAGTCAGCGCAGGCTCGAAGATCGGCCTCGACGGGGTTACCAGACATGATTTGACGACCAATAGCGATAGGCTGCATACCAGGTACGGCACTAATACCCATGTGTGCTTTTTGACCAAAACCCCACTGTATTAGCATGTTAGCGGCTTCGGCCGAAGACCGTTGTGCCGCTTCAATGAGTGCTGGATTAACAGGAATAGCGGCAGCAGTACCAATACCAATCAGGGATGCGACTCGGTCTGGTGCCTGACGGGCGAGTTCCAATGCTGCGAGGAAGCCCTGTGAGTGACCGACAACATGTGCCTTTTTGACGCCGGCTGCATCCAGTACGTCGATCAACCAAGTGCCCATTTCTTCAATACTGGTTAAAGGGTTGCCTTCGGACTGGCTGTGCCCAGGGAAATCAGGCGCTAATACAGAGTAGTCATTGTAAGCAAACCAGCGGGTTTGTAGCGCCCAGCAACGGTGATCTAATCCTGTTCCATGTAGAAAAACGACAGTCTCTAGATCGCGGTCAAAATCCTTGCCACCCGTGGCTGCATAAGTTTTGGTGCCACCGACTAAAAAATTCATGATTGTGACTCCGCCACACGCTTTGCAGCTCGTAATCCACGTCCGAAGTCAGCCTTTATATCTGCGATGTCTTCGATACCAACGGATACTCGAATCATATCTTCGCTAATGCCCGCTGCGATCATGTCTTTGGGCGTTAATCGAGAATGGGTAGTGCTACCTGGGTGTAAGACCACGGTGCGCGAGTCCCCGACGTTCGCCAGATTAGAGGCTAGTTGCAGTGCATCGATAAATGCAGCACCACCAGCTCGACCGCCGACTACGCCAAAACACATCATTGAGCCAGCACCATTGGGGAATAAACGCGCCGCGATTTGATGACTTGGATTAGATTCCATATCGGGGTGATTAACCCACAGGGCATCTTCTTGAGTTAGCAGCCATTCGGTCATTTTCTTTGCATTGGCGACATGTTGCTTCATACGCAAGCTGAGGGTTTCGATGCCTTGCAAAATTAAAAATGCGCTGTGTGGGCTTAATGCTGCGCCAATATCACGCATTGATTCAGCTCTGATTTTCATCGCCAGAGCGGACGGTCCGTATTCTTCCCAGAAACGAATGCCATGAAAGGGTGCATAGGGTTCGGTTAACTCAGGGAATCGACCACTGGCAGCCCAGTCGAATTGACCACCATCAACAATAACCCCACCAACGGCGACACCATGGCCGCCCATCCATTTTGTTACTGAATGCACGACAACATTGGCGCCGTGCTCGATTGGACGACATAAGCTCGGTGTAGCAAATGTTGCATCAACTACAACTGGCACGCCCATTTCGTTGGCAATTGTGCTAATTTGCGGTAAATCAGCCACTTCTAGGCCTGGGTTACCAATCGATTCACAAAACACTAATTTCGTATTGGGTTGTATCGCATCACGCAGTGCTTGTTCATCATTGATTGGAATGAAACTACAGCCAATATTCAGTCGCTTTAATGTATGGCGAAGCAGGGTGGCAGTTGATCCGTATATTTGAGCGGATGAAACAATATGGTCACCAGCAGAGCAAAGCGTAATAAAGGTAGTAAACAACGCACTCATGCCTGATGCGGTGCAAATAGCACCCGTGCCACCTTCTAATGCTGCGATCCGTTGTTCGAGGACAGCAACCGTTGGATTAGTGATTCGGCTATAAATATGTCCGCCTTGCTCGACGTTAAACAACGAAGAGGCATCACTAACACTTTCGAAAACATAGGAAGTTGTTTGATAAACAGGGACGGCGCGTGAACCATGGTCACTTTCTGGCGTGTAGCCACTGTGTAACGCAATGGTGTCTGGCTTAAGATAGGAGGATCGGCTCATGCTAAATGTCTCTGTTATACTTAATTACTAATAATGGGCATCTCTAAAAATGCACTTTTCCGCGATTGCGGCGGCACCTATTTTATGCCCCTGCATCCATGCAGTACTCCGCGCGGTGCTTCCTTGCTGTTATTGCCATGGATGGCATGTATGCCTGTTTGGCCTCGTGGCCCCTACTGTTGGTGCAGGAGCACAAAAACAGGTCACTAAAAATCACTATTTTTAGAGACGCCCAAATGGCTGTTTCTAAGATTGAAGCGTTTTAAGGGTAAAGGGCAGGTCGCTGATGACCCCTTTTACGCCGTTTACTTCTACCGTCGACTGGTTGTTTAAGTAGTCGCGTTGCATCATCGCAAAAGCGAGGTGTTTTTCAAAGCGTGGTGACCAAATGTTCGAAGTCACTTCTCCCACAACTTGATTATCATGGCTGACTTGCATATCAGTGAAGTCCATCTTTTGATTGAATATAAGACCAACCAGTTGTTGAGTCTGCTTGCCAGCCAGTGCGCGCAATGCTGGCAGGCTTAGCGATTCAATATTAGCATCAAGTTTAATGTATTGATCCAGCCCACATTCGAAAGGGTTATTGGAAGCATCAATATCGTTACCGTAAGACAACAGGCCACTTTCGAGACGTTCGACGGCATTAGGGCAGCCCGCTCTGACGTGTAAATCCTGTCCTTTTTCAAATAGATCATCCCATAGCGCATGGGCAAGATCAGGGTTGTTCAAATAGATTTCAAATCCACCTTGCTTGCTCCATCCAGAGCGAGCCACGTACATGTCTGTTCCCTGAAAGTTCAGCATTCTGCCGTGAAAGAAACGAATATCACGAATCGATTCGCCAAATACACGAGCCACTAAATCCTCGGCTTTTGGGCCTTGTACCGCTAATGGAGAGACATCGGGTTCTGTTACTTTTACGTCTAGTCCATATCCCGTCGCCAGGCCTTTCGCCCACAGTTTGACATCGCTGTCGGCAATCGAAAGCCACCAACAATCATCTGAGTGTTTAATGGCTATTGGATCATTAATGATACCACCGTCTACATCACATAAGGGGGTATAAAGGCATTGACCTTCGACAGCTCGACTGATGTCTCGTGGGGTCATTAGCTGTACTAACCGCGCACTATCGGGTCCTGTTATCTGAACCTGACGTTCCACAGCGACATCCCACACCTGGACATGCTCACACAAATGCCAATAGTCCGCTTCAAATGATTCGAACACGGTGGGTAACAACATGTGGTTGTAAACGGTGTAAGCCTTAATGTTAGTGGCTTCTACCCGTTCGCTAAATACGGTAGAGCGTGTGCGTCGAGAAATGCTCAAAAATCTATTTGCCAAGATCAGGCCTCATTCGGGTAAAAGGTTGAGATGCCAGTATTGTAAGCGGCTTATTAGCACGATTTTGACTGGACGAA
>JBLHID010000095.1:0-11499 GCA_047615545.1 Polaribacter sp. | reverse complement strand
GTCTAAACAATAGATGGACTCACTAGTTCGACATTATCAGCACACAGCTAAGTTCCAATAAATTGTTGCTGGTTCAGCCAATCCAAATACTCAGGCACACCTTGCTCGACAGAGTTGAAAGGTTCGTCATAACCCACCGCGCGTAATCTCGACATGTCTGCCTGAGTGTAGCTTTGGTAAGCGCCCTTTAATGAATCAGGGAATGGAATGTATTCAATCTGTCCCTTTTGATGGTAGTTAATCACAGCGTTTGCGACATCGTTAAAGGACTGACATCGGCCAGTGCCGCAGTTGAATATACCGCTGACATTTGAATGATGCCATAGCCATAGATTGACTTTGACTACGTCATTGATATAGACAAAATCACGTAACTGACCACCATTATCATATCCTTCTATGCCTTCGAATAGGCGACATATACCATTTGCCTTGATTTGATTATTAAAATGAAAGGCAACGCTCGACATGCCGCCTTTATGTTGCTCCCGTGGCCCATATACATTGAAATAGCGCAATCCAACAACCTGCGAAGCAGTCGTTCCGAGCCTGCGTACATACTGGTCAAACAGGAACTTGGAATAAGCATAAACATTCAGTGGTTTTTCTACCTCGCGTTTTTCGACAAATTCGCTGCTGCCGCCGTATACGGAGGCTGATGATGCGTAGAGGTATTGAACATTATTATCTAAACAATGGTGCAGTAACTTTTTCGAATACTCAAAGTTATTTTCCATCATAAAGCGGCCATCCCACTCCGTAGTGGACGAACAAGCGCCTTCGTGAAAAATGACGTCGAGCTTTCCGTCAAACTCACCACTCTCGATACCTTGTAGGAAACGATCTTTGTCGAGGTAATCGGCAATTTCACAGTCCGCCAGATTAAACATTTTTTTGCCGTCGGTTAAATCATCTACCGCCAGCACATCGGTATGTCCTAAATTATTGAGTGCTTTAACAATATTACTGCCAATAAATCCTGCGGCTCCAGTGACTACTTTCATATTTATACCTTCTTTTTAATCGCTTCGATAACAGCGGTTGTTGAACAGCCATCGACGAATTTTAGTACCTTGACCTCACCGCCATTGTCAATTACGGCCTGTCCACCGACGATATCATCAATTTCATAGTCACCGCCTTTCACCAGTACGTCGGGTAACATCTTTTCAACGAGACGCTGCGGTGTTTGCTCGCTAAATGGGACGACCCAATCCACACTTTCGAGTGCAGACAGGACGGCCATGCGTTGCATTACATTATTAATCGGACGCTCTGGCCCCTTTAACTGCTTAACAGACTCGTCGGTATTAACTGCGACGATCAAACGATCACCCAGCTCCGCTGCCATCGCTAGATAAGCCACGTGACCTGCATGTAGAATATCGAAGCAACCATTGGTCATGATGACTCTTTCGCCAGCAGCTTTGGCTTTTTGCAGCAGATCGTACAGATTATCTTCGTCACTAACACCACGTTCTAGCGGTGTGTGTTTAATCATTTCGGACTGAATTTCTTTTCGATTAGTGGTGGCAGTGCCTAACTTGCGAACCACAATGCCAGCCGCTAGATTAGCTATTTGGGTTGACTCGACCAAGCTGCAACCAGCCGCGAGGGCAGTGGCTAATGTCGCTATAACAGTGTCGCCAGCACCGGTCACATCGTAAACTTCACGAGCGTGCGTTTCCTGAATAAAAGGGGCCTCATCACGCTGAAACAATACCATGCCTTTTTCGCTACGAGTGACGAGCAGCGCATCCAAATTAAGCTCCCTACGCAGCTGATTACCTTTCGACATGAACTCAGGTTCCGATTCGCATACGCCGACCACCGCTTCAAACTCAGTCTGGTTCGGGGTAATTAAAGTGGCGTTTTGGTAGATAGAAAAATCAATACCCTTTGGGTCCACCACGATAGCTTTACCGGCATTTCGTGCTGCTTTAATGAGATTGGGAATATCGCGTAGTGTGCCTTTACCATAATCCGATAAAACAACTACATCGCAGTTTTCAAGCTGGTGTCGATAGCTGTCCATTAGTTGGGCACTATCAGTAGCAGAGAACATGTCTTCAAAATCAAGTCGGATTAACTGTTGGTTTCGGCTCATTACGCGCAGTTTAGTGATGGTTCGGCAACCATCTGGGGCAATGAAATGACAGTCAACATCGGCTTCGTTTAAAACTGTTTTCAGTGTAGCGGCAGGTTCGTCATTGCCTACTAGCGCTAGCAATTGGACCTGGCCTGAGAGAGATGCAATATTGAGTGCAACATTGCCAGCACCACCGGCGCGTTGTTCTATCGTGTCAATTTTAACAATAGGCACGGGTGCTTCTGGCGATATGCGCGAGGTGCCGCCATGCCAATAGCGGTCGAGCATTAAGTCGCCAGAAACCAATACGCGGCCAGTGGAAAAATCGGGAAGTTTTATTTTCATCTTGGTTGCTTTGCAGGCTATCCTATATTCACTAATTTCTAAGTGCTTTTGCTAGTTATTAGACCATATCTAGGGATCTAAAGCAGTGAATCTATCACCTTTGTGACATCGTCAACGGTGATCAAGTTCATTACTTGGGGGTCACGTACTCTCTCGTTCCAGGTGGCATCGGCAGCAGTCTTTTGTTTGAACTGTTGTAAAGCATTAGGGTAACGATTGACTAAAACTGACTGGCTCTTGTAAGGCCCAGCACGTAATGGATTGGTGCTGGCATATAAGGCCAGCACAGGCGTATCGACAATGGTAGCCATGTGAGCTGGCCCTGTATCAGGTGCGATGAGGAATTTGGCACTTTTAATTAGTGCTAATAATTGCCCTAACGATGTATGACCCGCAAGGTTTTTTGGATCAGATTTGCAATGATCTACCACGGATTGACAAAATTCTTTTTCGGTGTCCGAAGGACCGCCTGTGATTAAAACTTGGATGTCTTTGTGGTGTAGATAATCACAAACTTCGGCATAGCGTTCAATCGACCAGTTACGCCAATTATTTTTTCGGATGCTGCTGCAAGGATTAACGACAACCGTTGGTTTGCCTTGAGTCATTTGTTCTGCAAAAATCAGTTCAGAATCTTCGATGGGTAAATCCCAACAATAGACTCTCTCATCAATGCCGAGTGCATCGAGAAACTGAAAACAAGTATCAAGCACGTGAATCCGTTCTTTTCCAGTGATTTGTTGATTTGAAAATAGCCATTGGTAATCAACGCCCCAGGCTTTATCAAACCCTAATTTGTAGCGGGCTGAAATAAACAGACTGGCAATGCTCGCACGTAGGGCCGCTTGCATCATTAACAGGACATCAAAGGTTTGACCGTTTAATTGCTGGCGTAATGTTCGATAAGCGGCCCAGCCTTTGGATTTATCGAATTGAATGAATTCAACCCCCGGTAAGCCCTTAACCAGTTGGTATTCTAGCTTACCAATGACCCAGGTTATTTTGCATTCGGGCCAGACCTTTTTCAAGGTGTGAATAACAGGTAGAATATGAGTTACATCACCAATCGCAGAGAGTCTAAATATACAGATGGATTTTGGCGGTTGAGAAAATTTGATCATAGGACGTTATGGGCGAGAATACTAAAAACGCAAGATGCTACATTTTGCAGGATGAAACATCGATACACAAGCTGGAAAGCCACCACTTTGAAGCCAACTACTGGAAAGACAAGGATGGTTTTAGTCGGATTGATGGCGGGCGAGGTGGTAGTGTCAAAATACTGATCGATGGCCAGGTCGCGATGTTGCGCCAGTATTTGCGCGGCGGATTGATCGCTCGATTTCTAACGGATCAATACCTATGGTTAGGTAAACGCAAAACTCGGCCTTGGCAAGAATGGACGATATTGAAACTGGCAAGAGAAGCTGCTCTGCCTGTGCCAAAACCGCTCGCTATCTGCTTTGTACGAACTGGGCTTTATTACCGAGCCACTCTCATGACGGACTTTTTCGAAGATACTGAAACTCTAGCTGAATCTTTAACCCATAACAGTTTGCCTAAAGAATCTTGGTTTGAATTAGGGCAGCTATTAAAGCAGTTTCAGGTAAAATTTTTTCGTCATGCTGATCTCAATGCGAACAATATATTAATCGATAATCGAGGGCAGTTTTTCGTAATTGATTTCGATCGGGCGCGGATGATGAGTGATTTAGGTGACTGGCAATGGAAGCCACTGTACCGATTGCAGAGGTCACTCGACAAAATTAATCGGGCCAGTCATTTGCATTACGGTGACGATGATTGGCAAGCTTTGATGGACGGGTATCAGGCTACAGTCTAAGTGTTGACTAGCTATTGATGAGCTATCGGGGTGTCTGCGTAGACCTTTTTGGGGCCACCAGATAGGGGACGATTTCAGCCAGGTAAGCTTTACCTATATTAGATTGTCGCAGTACGGCTTGTTTGGCGTTGGCTCCGAGCGCCTCAGCTTTTGCTGGGTTGCGAATTAAATCATCCACTTTATCCCAACATTCAGCCATATCGTCGACCTGCAATACTCCATGTTCCTGCCCGAGTAATGCGATGTCGTGCTGTATATCGCTATCCGAAGGACCGGTAATAATCGCGCAACCAAAATAGGCTGGTTCTATTAGGTTATGACCGCCTGTTTGATCGAATGAACCACCCATAACAACGACCTGCGTATGTGCCATGAACTGCTTTAGTTCACCGAGGGTGTCAGCGAGGTAGACCTCGGTGTCCTTAGTGATGGGTTGCGACAGACTACGTACAGCATATTTAATACCCAGTAGATTGAGCTGTTGCTGGATGTCATCGGTTCTTTTCGGGTGTCTTGGCGCTATCACAATTAAATATGATTGATAGGGTGCGGGACGTTGTTGTAAAAAATCAAACTCTTCATTCGCGTGACTGGATGCGAGTAATAGGTAGGGGCGGACGATGGGTCGGTCAGTTTTAATTGAATCGGGTTGGCGAGTCTTTAAGTTGCCAATAATTCTGATGTTTTGTGGCAGTGCACCTAGGGCGATAAGATCTGTTTTATCGCTGTCGTAACGCGTCAAATGAAGGGTTAAATAATCGAGTGTTCTGCGCAACTGAGAGCGTATAAATAGGGGGGCCTTAAGCGATTTATCCGATAGACGCGCATTGACCTGAATAATTGGAATTCGCTTTCTGGCTGCTTGGAATAGTAGTTCTGGCCATAACTCCGTTTCCATCAGCAGGCAGCATTTAATGGATTGTTGCCGAAAAAAACGCCAGCAAGGCACAATGAAATCAATTGGGATAATGCTAGCGTCAACTCGACCAGCGAAGTTATTCTGGATCGTGCTATAGCCCGTTGCGGTAAAGCTGGTAAACAGAACCAACTCACCCCGACCCAGTATATCCTCAACCAATGGTGAGATTGATTCAACTTCACCAACTGATGATGCGTGCACCCAAACCCGTCGTTGCCGATTCTGGTTCTGTTTGCCAAAGCACCTCAGGCGATAGTAGTGTCGAACATTGTTTTTGCGACCATGCGAGATGGCATGAAAAATCCAGATGGGTAATAGCAGTAAAGATAGTAATCGGTAACTAATGCCTGGCGATTTAGGACGCATGATATGACCGTTAATGGTGTGACAATCTATGTGTCGCAATAACTAAGGGTAAAGCGACGGCTCATCGTCGGGGCGACTTTTAAAGCGCTGATGTAGCCACATATATTGTTCGGGGTGACTACGTACAAATTTTTCGATAGAGGCATTAATGGCGGTCGCATCGAGAAAATCATCTCCACTTGGGAAATTCTCTAGAGGCGGCTCTATGGTTAAAATGTAACCCGTACCATCCGGTTTGCGGTAGGTGTAAAACGGCAACATGGCACAGCCTGCCGAGCGTACTAAGCGTGAACTAGCGGTAATAGTTGCGGTGGGTACGCCCATGAATGGTGCAAAGGCATTTCTCTCACTACTAAAGTTTTGATCTGGTGCATACCAAGTGGGGATTAATTTTTTAATGCCCTTGATAAGCTGCCGGGTGTTTTTTTTGGAAATGACATTTTCCAGATAACCGCATCGTTTTGAGTAAAGGTAGCGATCTAACAAGGCATTTCTTTGGGTACGGTACATGACCTGGAGTGGTGTGGTTAAGGCAAACAACCGCGTACCAATTTCAAGGCTGGTAAAATGTCCTGATAACAAAATAGCACCCTGACCACCGGCTAAAACTGTTTCCAGGTGTTCCAACCCTCGTATTTCGACTAATGACTTCAAGCGCTTGTCTGACCACCACCAACACATTGCCATTTCGACTAGTGCGATACCGATGCTCTCGTAGCATTCATTCTTGATTTGCTCTCGTTCTTTGTCTGATTTTTCGGGGAAACACAGTTGTAAGTTGATTTCGACCACCGATTGACGGCATCCAGGCAAACGCCGGATCAGGCGTCCGAGCCTTTTACCCATCCATAGCTGGCAAGGGTAAGACAGACAGGATATCAGACGTAACAGAGCAATGGAAAACCAGGTAACCCAGAAACGAGGGTGGATAAAATCACTGCTACAAAATTTATTGTTGTTATTAGGGCTGGTGAGGGGGGGCAGGGGCATGGGTGCTTTAGGCATAAAAGGAAGGTTCTCCATGCGGGCGGCTCTCAAAACGCTGATGTATCCACATATATTGCTCGGGGTGACTACGTGTAAATTTTTCGATAGAGGCGTTAATGGCGGTCGCATCAGCAAGATCATCTCCACTCGGAAAATTCTCTAGGGGTGGTTCTATGGTTAAAATATAACCTGAGCCATCCGGTTTACGGTAGGTGTAAAACGGTAAAATAGCGCAGCCTGCCGACTGTACTAAACGTGAACTAGCGGTTATGGTTGCCGCCGGTACACCCATGAAGGGTGCAAATACATTTCGTTCATTCGTAAAATTTTGGTCAGGTGCGTACCAGGTTGGGACTAATTTTTTAATGCCTTTAATGAGCTGCCGAGTGCTTTTTCTGGAAATGACATTTTTCAGATAACCACATCGTTTGGTGTAAAGGTAGCTATCAAATAAGGCATTTTTCTGGGTACGGTACATCACCTGTAGTGGTGTGGTTAAGGTAAACAAACGCCCACCAATTTCAAGGCTGGTAAAATGTCCTGATAACAAGATAGCGCCCTGTCCACTGGCTAAAACTGTATCCAGGTGTTCCAGTCCTCGTATTTCAACCAATGATTTCAAACGTTTTTCTGACCACCACCAACACATCGCCATTTCGACTAGTGCGATACCGATACTCTCGAAGCTTTCATTCTTGATTCGCTCTCGTTCTTCGAGTGATTTTTCGGGAAAACACAGTTGTAAGTTGATTTCGGCCACACGTCGACCTTTACCTGACATCTGTTTAATAAGGCGCCCTAAATATTTACCCAGACCCAGTTGAAACCGATAGGGAAAAAGTGATGCTAACCTTAATAGGGCAAGGGTAGCCCACATCATCCAAAAACGTGGATGAATATAATCACGGGCACTAAAAATTATCGAACTTTGACTCGACATAGAATGTATTTTACAGGCTAAGCCAGCGGTTAATGGCGGTTAGATCGTCGAGTGATAGTAACCCAGCAGCCTGTTTGAGCTTGAGAGTATTGACTAAATAATCGTAACGCGCACTGGAGTAATCTCGCTCAGCGCGGAAGGTTTCGCGCAACGATACTAGTACGTCTACTGAGGTCCGAGTGCCTACTTCGAAGCCAGCTTCGGTTGCTTTGAGCGCAGTGGTGCTAGAGTTTAAAGCCTGTTTAAATGCTCTAACTTGACCAATGCCCGAAACAACACCCAGATAAGCAATTCGGGTTTGCTGCGAGGTCAGTCTGTTTTGTAATAGTGCGGTGTTTTGGGCTGACAAATAGTTCGATGCAGCTTGCTGACGAGTGGCATCAATACGACCGCCTGTGAATAAAGGTATATTCAATTGCAGCATTAAGCTGAGGTCATCTTGGTTGAAATCACCGAGACTGTCATCACCAGTCCGACTGCCGTTGTAGCTGGCATTCAAATCAACCGTTGGGTAATCCCCTCGACTTTGGCGATCTAATTCAAATTTGGCTGCTCTTGAAGCGGCCAATGCTGCCTCTAGTGTTTGATTGTTTAATAGGGATGTATCGACCCAAGCTTGAATATCGGCTGGGTGCGGGATTATGAGTGTTAGCTGGTCGCCCAGTTCGGCCAGTGTCGATGATGGTGGTTCAGCCGTCATGACCTGTAACGCTTGAAACGCGTTGTCGAGCTGGTTTTCAGCTAGCAGGGATTGCGCCAGCGACCGATCGTAAAGTGCCTGAGCTTCGTGGACATCCGTTATAGCGATCAATCCGACTTCGAATCTTTTTTGAGCTTGTTCTAGTTGACGGGCTATCGCGTTTTGTTCTGCCCGAGCAAATTTGACGCTATCCTGTGCGGACAAAATGGCAAAGTAACTGGTGGCCACTCGAATCACCAGGTCTTGTTCGGCAACTTTTAAATTGGCCGCTGCCTGGTTTACTATTGCTTCTGCCGAATCAACTTGGGCGCTGGTTCTAGCGTTGTAAATTGTTTGAGTCAAACTTAGGGTGTAACCCAAATTTTGGTTAGTATTGGTGCCGGTATTAGAGTTGTCACTTTCTTTTATAGATTGCTGAACCGAGAGATTTATCTGAGGTCGACGAGTTGAAATTGCTAGCGGCAAGGTTTCCCCAGTTGCTTGGTAGTTGGCTTGAGCAATTTTTAAACTAGCATCATTTTGTTTGGCCAGTTGATAGACGTCAACCAAGTTTTGGGCCAGTAAAGAACCGCTAAATAGACTGAATGAAATTATAAGGAAAGTTTTATACATGATAGGTCCATGCTATAGAATTGGGTCCGCTAGATAGAGACTACCCAATAGGATGAGTAATGGCGGACAACGAATTAAAAAGTGAGTATAGAGAATCTGCTATAAGATTAATATAGAGCCATGTCTCGATCGACCGTCTGTGCCCAAGCATCAACACCACCGTCGAGGTTAATCAAATGTTCGATGTCTTGCTGCATCAGATACCGAATCACATTCATACTACGCACACCGTGATGACATATAATGACGCATTCATCGGCATCTTCTATTTTTTGCAAGTGATCCGGAATAGTAGCCATCGGAATATTGATACTATTTGCCAATTGGCAAATTTCAAATTCCCAGGGTTCACGGACATCGATTAACAGCGGTTTCGAGTCGTTAAGGTACTCGGCTAGCTCGGTTGCTTGCATTCTTTGCATGAATTAAGTGCTACTGGTTAAATTGGTTGGGGGTAAAGCTATATTGGCAAAGTCAGGGCAGGTAAGTCCGTTTCGAATAAGGATTCAGTGGTCCATTCATTGTTCGATACACGAGTAATCAATAATGCCTGCATGGCTGGTGATTCCCCGACGATGATAAATAAGCGACCACCTAGGGATAAAGCTTGCTTTAAATTATCAGGAACATTCGAAACCGAAGCTGTGACAGCTATCACGTTAAACGCTTGGTCGTAGGTACACTCAAAGGCATTTGAATGTTCCAAGCTGACATTGTCAATCGACAGTTGTTCTAAAACTGCAGCAGCCGTTTGTTGGGTATCAGAATCAATATCGAGAGACAATACCTGTTTGCCAAGTGTCGCTAGGCAGGCTGTGATATAGCCTGAACCAGTGCCAATTTCAAGTATATAGTCCTCCGGATTAATCAATAGTGCTTGCAGCAGACGGCCTTCAACCGTAGGTGGAAACATGGCAGCTGCCTTAGATAATGGAATCTGACAATCGGCATAGGATAAGCCCTTATATCTATCGGGAACAAAGTCTTCACGATGGATTTGATCAATGGCTGACAGTACTTTGCCATCCAGAACTTCCCAAGGGCGAAGTTGCTGTTCGATCATATTAAATTTAGCGGTTGGGGCAGTATTCATTTTGTTTATTCTGTTGGTTTATTCAGCGAGATTGGAGAGGTGGAAATTGAGACTGGAGTGTCGCTATTTATGGGGTAGCTGTCAACGCTGATTGACGATGTCACCAATCAGCTGTTTCGTAATTGTGGGTAATTTCTTCACCCTGCTTTATGCCACATAAGGCGACTACTGTGAGATCGTCGTAGTAGCAAGCATTCGCCTTTATCGCATGATTGATATATTTCAAATGACAAGTGACTTCAAAGCCGACGGTTTCGCTCAACCATAAAACATAATCGCCATCTTGTTTGCTGGGTTTGCCCTCTAAAGTACCTATGATCGTACCTTTTGCAATGTCGGTTTGTGCAAACAGCCCCTTGCCATGAATTCGACTAGTGTCAACATAAGTGAGTTCTTGAAGAGTTGTCATTGGCTTTATTGCTGTTAAATTGATGCGAAAGTATCACTTTCCCATCCATTAAAACAGCATTCTCATTAGGGTCTGCTTTAGTGGTGTCAAAAAACGTATCGGACATCAAGCACTGTAAACACAGCAGGAGATTTACAGGGCTTCGGCCAATGTCGCGCCTGCTAGTAATTCGACATGACCAAGCGCTTTAAAAATTGCTTCAAACTGAGGTATGTTTCTGTCAGCAACTATTTTCATCGGTTATTGCATCGGCGGTTTACTACTGTCTTTCTCAACTACAAGCATGGCATGAGTATGCCTGTCTGCTCAATCAATACAAAACTTTTGAATCAGTCCTTCCAATAACCGAATAGTTGGGTCAATTTGATCGATGGGTAAAAATTCATTCGGTTGATGCGCCTGATTAATCGATCCAGGACCCATCACAATGGTGTCAGTTTGCATTGAATTAAAGTAGGGCGCTTCGGTACCAAACGCAACTGAGCCGCTCCGTTTTCCGGTGATGGCGGTTAAATATTTGGTTATCTCACTGGCTTCGGTGGTATCCATGCTTTGCACACCGTTGCCCAATAGCTGGCAGTCATATCCGAGTTTGCGTTGGTCAGCAATGGTGTGTGTTATTTCCTGCACATTGGATAACAATGTTTGCATCGACATACCGGGTAAAAAACGAATGTCGACGAGTAGCTCGCAACTGCCACAAATTCGATTCGAGTTGTCGCCGCCGTGAATATGCCCCAGATTCATGGTCGGGGTTGGGATGGTGAATGCGGGGTCGTTATATTGATGCTGCAAACCATCCCTATATGAGAGTAGTGCATTCATCACTTCATTCATGCCTTCAAGTGCGTTATTACCTAATGATGGGTCGCTGGCATGTCCGGACTGGCCAAGTAGCTTTATCGATATCGATATGCAACCTTTATGTTGTCGAATGGGCGTTAAATTGGTGGGCTCACCAATGACGCAATAAGACCCCAATTTTCGACCATTGTCCGCAATGAGTTTGGCACCGTTCATGGTCGACTCTTCGTCAGCCGTTGCTACCAATGTAAGAGGGCGTTTGAGTTTGCTTAGATCGAAGGCTTGAGTTGCGCTGATAGCGAGTGCGATAAAGCTTTTCATATCGCAGCTGCCAAGGCCATAGAAACGGTCATCAGCTTCGTAGAGTTCGAACGGGTCGCTGTCCCATAGCT
>JBLHID010000094.1:0-11541 GCA_047615545.1 Polaribacter sp. | reverse complement strand
TGTCTGAAAGCTCGCAGTTCGATGAATTTATGGAAACCAGTTGCTCGCAGTGCGGCGCACGCTACCGTGTAACTGATGAGCAACTTAAAATCTCCACTGGCAAAGTCAGATGCGGTGAGTGCAGCATGGTATTTAATGCATTTTCGTCCCTAAAAACCTATGCTGATAGTAATCAAGCAGTAAACATCCGACAACAGTCGGTATTGCCCGAGATAGCACCTCCACCTAATAGCGAACTCAGCCTACATGAAGCAATGTATGGCGAAGGGAATGGTTCTTTTACTCACCTTTCCCCATTGTTATGGCTAATCGGGATTTTGTTATTGCTGGTGCTCGCCATTGCCCAATCAATTTACTATCAGCGTTACGAACTCATTAGCAACCCTCGCTACCAGCAGCAAATTTTGGACCTGTGCGAATTCGTGCCTTGTGCTGAATCTCAGTTTTCCAGTAGTCGTCAAATTAAACTGCTCGAACGTAATGTATTTACTCACCCAGTGAAGTCGAATGCACTCATGGTGACAGGCTCTTTTGTAAACGAAGCACCATTCCCCCAAAAACTACCTAAGCTGCTTGTCACACTTTTTGACGTTCGGGGTAATTTAATTGCCAATCGTCAGTTTGTGGCTGACGAGTACCTTCAATCAGGCAACGAACCGACTGCCCTGCAAAGTAAAATTCCCATTCAGTTTCGACTCGAAATCCTTGATCCGGGTACAGAAGCGCTGACCTATGAATTTGAGTTCCTGTAACTGAACTGAATGCGCCAACGATATAAGTCACATTAATGCCTATATCGAAATTAAACGCTATCGGAAGGCCATAACAAACTGTATATTAGTCCGCTCCGATCAAGTGATTCGCCCGCTCCGAAAGTAGGCATTACCAGTGACCAAGTCAGCCTCAACAGTTGGCCCGAATGAACGGACACTATGCTCTGAACTCCTCAGTTTAGAGCAAAATATTGTATTGTTAAGTGATAAATAAGGCATGAATTTCCAAAGAAGTTTCTATCGTTTGTTCCCATTTTTACGCTGGGGCAGAAACCTTACCCATGACACCATAAAATCTGATCTGATCGCAGGCTTAACTGGTGCAGCGATTGTACTGCCGCAAGGCGTTGCTTTCGCAGCCATTGCTGGCATGCCACCAGAATATGGCTTATACACCAGCATGGTTCCAGCCATTATTGCAGCTTTGTTTGGCTCCTCCTGGCACCTCGTATCCGGCCCCACTACCGCCGCTTCTATTGTTATGTTTTCGTCATTGAGCACGATAGCCGTGCCAGGCAGCGAGCAATATATTTCACTCGCTATTACTCTGGCTTTCATGGTCGGCATACTTCAGCTCGCCATGGGCTTTGTACGACTCGGTGCGCTGGTTAACTTTATTTCACATTCAGTCATCGTTGGTTTCACTGCCGGAGCTGCCTGTTTGATTGCAGCCAAACAGGCGAAAACATTTCTGGGTATAGAAATTCCGACCAGCGATCATTTTTATCAAACTGTCAATTACCTATGGGATAACTGGACATCCTTTCATCCACTCGTGATGCTGGTTGCCTTAACTACTTTAGTTGTTGGCATAATTGCTCACAAAATTAGTCCTAGGTTTCCAGGTATGATTGTGGCATTGCTCGTTGGCAGTGTAACGGCTGTGGCACTTAATGCTGTTCTCGGTGTAGCAACCACCGGCATTCAAATGGTAGGCGCCTTACCTCAGCAACTGCCACCTCTTTCCAGCCCTCAGTTTTCATTGGATGTATTGAGAGATTTAGCGCCTCTGGCACTCGCCATGACATTGTTTGCGTTAACCGAAGCGGTATCGATAGCGCGGTCCATATCTATCAAGTCAGGACAACCCATTGAAGGCAACCAAGAGTTTATCGGCCAAGGATTATCAAATATATTTGGTAGCTTTTTCTCTGCCTATGTCGCTACTGGTTCGTTTAATCGCAGTGGAGCCAACTATGATGCAGGTGCACGCACACCACTCGCAGCTGCTTCGGCTGGTGTTTTGCTGATTGGACTAGTGCTTGTGGTTGCCCCCCTTACCTCCTATTTACCTAAAGCTGCTGTTGCTGGTTTATTGTTCCTCGTGGCTTGGCGCCTGATCAACTTTACGCAAATCAGGAAGATCCTACGCGCTGACAAAGATGAAGCATTAGTACTGTGCGTAACATTCTTCAGCACACTGTTTCTCGAGCTAGAGTTCGCAATTTTGCTGGGCGTTGTGTTGTCACTCATGTTTTTCTTACGCAAAACATCTAAACCCAGATTAGAACCCAGAGCACCTGACCCAGAAAATAGGAAACGTAAATTCAGGCCTGGCAACAGTTTTCCTGAATGCCCTCAAATGAAAATTTTGCAACTGGATGATTCGCTTTATTTTGGATCAGTATCACATGTCGGCGAACTGTTACGCCGTTATCGCGAGCATTATCCAGCTCAAAAACACCTATTTCTGCTAACACAGGGCGTTAATCAAATTGATGTTGCTGGTGCAGAATTACTCGTTAATGAAGCCAATGCGAGAAAAGCTATTGGTGGAGATTTGTATATTTATCAACTAAAAGACAGTGCGATGAAAGTCATCAATCGCGGTGGTTATATTGATGAACTCAATCCTGCGAACATTTTTGACTCTAAAGAAGAAGCCATTTCGACTATTTATTCACGGCTAGACCGGAATATTTGTGATACCTGTGAAAATCGGATTTTTGTTGAGTGCGGCTCCTCCACACCGGAAAACAGAAGACGTGGTCAGGAAGACACGCCACTCGAAGCAAACGTCCCATAGCATGCTATCTAAAGACTTAACCCCTCCATTTATAAACAGGGGTTAAGTCATGACCACAGCGCTTTAACCCGCAAGAATTGTCAGATCACGATCAAACGCTTTTCCCACTAACGGCAATAGAGCCTGATACTCAGGGTCGTCGTAGCAATTGATAGCATCATCATAACTTGGAAATCGAATGATCGCTTGACGGGCATAGTTATTACCTTCACGGGTTTGAAGCAACCCCTTTCCTGCGATAAATTCGGCACCATATCTCTGAGCGATCGGCCCCCAAAGTTTCGCATACTGTGTTAACGCATCGTCGTCTTTAATCACTGGGCTACGCACCATCCAATAACCAGTCATGTGAAGCTCCTCTGACATAATGTCGAACGAGTATAAGCGCATCACTCAATTTGCATCATGGTTATTCCAGCATTGCTGGTCGCAATTGCAATTGTTAGCTATAGTTCGCTTCTCGATAAATCAGCCCTTTCTTTTATGTCATTTAGTATTGGTCCCTATCAATTTTCCAACCCATTAGTTCTTGCACCCATGGCAGGCGTGACTGACCGTCCATTTCGACAACTTTGTCGATCGCTAGGTGCAGGAATGACAGTATCGGAAATGATCACTAGTCAACCTAATTTAAGGGATAGCCGAAAAACACAATTGCGCATGGATCACCAGGGTGAGCCAGGACCGATTATTGTTCAAATTGCTGGCGGTATCCCTCAGATGATGGCTGATGCAGCTCGATACAATGTCGATCACGGCGCTCAAATTATAGATATTAATATGGGTTGCCCTGCCAAGAAAGTTTGCAAGGTCGATGCAGGATCCGCACTACTCAAGGACACGAAACTGGTCAGTTCGATTCTTTCCGCAGTCGTTGAAGCAGTATCGATTCCAGTGACATTAAAAATGCGAACCGGATGGTCACGGGAAACCAAAAATGCACACGAAATAGCAAAAATTGCAGAAGATTGTGGTATTCAGGCACTGACAATACATGGCCGCACAAGAGAAGATAAATATCTAGGTCAGGCTGAATACAATACTATTCGCGAGGTAAAACAAAACGTCAGTATTCCGGTAATTGCCAATGGTGATATAGATTGCGCACAAAAAGCAAAGATGGTCATGGACTTCACTGGTGCTGATGCTATTATGGTAGGCCGTATTGCGCAGCAGCGACCCTGGATTTTCGAGCATATCGAGCACTTTTTAGTGACTGGAAAATTGCTACATGAACCAGGTGAGCAGAAAAAACAGAAGTGGCTGAGAGATCACTTAACAAACTTATATGCGTTTTACGGAGAATATCTTGGGGTTCAGATCGCGCGTAAGCACATTAATTGGCAACTGGGACAAAACTGTCAATATAATGCAAATGTAAAATCTGCTTTAATGCAGACAACGACCGCAGAAGCCCAACTATCGTTGATTGATACATATTTTGAGCAATGGAACCAGAGCAAACTTGCCAGAATATCTTAATTGAAACTATGTGTGAGCTAAGGTAAGTCGTTAAATCTGTGAAAAATAAAAGTCAAACAAGCGCGCTACAACAGTCGGTTGAACAGGCGATACGACAGTATTTAGTCGACCTCGATGGAGAAATCCCCTGTAGCCTATTCACCACGGTTATCGCAGAAATCGAGCACCCTCTGATACAAACCGTTTTCGATCACTGCAACAATAATCAATCCAAAACAGCGGCTTTCCTAGGTATTAATCGGGGTACATTACGCAAAAAGTTAAGACAATACCAAATCGAACATTAATCTCACTCTCGACCGATAATATATCGACAGAAGAAAAGCAGTATATCAACAAATAGATTGTTACCTCAATAAAACGGGCAAGGACAATATCTCTCGCATAATCATTCAGCTATAATGCCGCTTTTTTGACTCAGGCTCAGCAACATTATGTCGTCATCCGCACAGCCCGTACGCCGCGCATTAATCAGCGTCTCAGATAAATCTGGCATTGTTGAACTAGCCAGCTATTTGGTCGCTAAGGGAGTTGACTTACTGTCGACCGGCGGCACTGCAAAATTAATCGCCGAGAACAATATACCCGTCACAGAAATAGGCGACTATACAGGCTTCCCAGAGATGATGGCGGGGCGTGTTAAAACACTACACCCTAAGGTTCATGGCGGCATTCTAGCGCGGCGTGGCATAGACGAAGACGTCATGGAAGCCAATGGAATTCCTCCTATAGACTTAGTGATCGTTAACCTTTATCCGTTTCAGGCTACTGTGGCTAATCCTGAATGCAGCCTCGAAGATGCCGTTGAGAATATTGATATTGGCGGCCCGACCATGGTCAGGGCAGCGGCGAAGAATCACGCCAGTGTTTGCATTGTTGTTGATCCTAAGGACTACCCAACCATTCTGTCAGAAATGGACGCAAATGACGGCAAAATCAGCGATGCCTCTCGGTTTTCACTTGCTATCAAAGCCTTTGAGCATACGGCTAGTTATGACGGCGCTATTTCTAATTATTTTGGACGTATGGTGCAAAAAGAGGAGGATAGTCAATTTCCACGGACGATCAACTTTCAGTTCAAGCATGCTCAAGGGATGCGTTACGGCGAAAACCCACATCAGAATGCTGCGTTTTATGTCGAGAATGGCGTAACGGAATCAAGCGTATCAACCGCTCTACAATTACAGGGGAAGGCACTTTCGTACAACAATATTGGTGACACTGACGCCGCGCTTGAATGTGTAAAACAATTTGAACAACCTGCCTGTGTTATCGTCAAACATGCCAACCCCTGTGGTGTTGCTATCGATGGCAACGTTCCTAATGGCAATATCCATGATGCTTATCAACGCGCTTATCAAACCGATCCTGAATCGGCCTTTGGTGGCATCATCGCGTTTAATCGAACGCTTGACGCAAAAACGGCTCAAGCCATTATTAACCAACAATTTGTCGAAGTGATTATCGCCCCCGACGTTGACGCTGATGCTAACGCGATCATAGCCACCAAACAAAACGTTCGCCTACTGCGCTGTGGTGAGTGGAAGACAGCTGGCTATCGACTTGACTACAAACGTGTGAACGGTGGATTACTTGTTCAGGACGCAGACCTACAACTCTATGAAACACTTGATGTTGTCACTGAAATAAAGCCTAGCCAACAGCAAATGGACGATATGATATTTGCATTAAAAATCGCTAAATTTGTTAAATCAAATGCCATTGTCTATGCCAGAGAAAACATGACTATTGGCGTAGGCGCAGGGCAAATGTCACGTATCAATAGCGCTCGTATTGCCAGTATCAAAGCTGAGCATGCCAAACTTCAGGTGACTGGCTCGGTAATGGCATCAGATGCATTCTTCCCATTTAGGGATGGAATCGACGCTGCGCATGACGCGGGCATTCAAGCCATCATCCAACCGGGAGGCTCTATGCGCGATGATGAAGTAATTGCAGCAGCCAATGAGCATGGCATTGCGATGATATTCACCGGTATGCGCCATTTTCGGCATTGATGTTGGGGCTGTTTAGATGAAAGTTTTAATTATTGGCGGCGGCGGGCGTGAACATGCTCTAGCTTGGAAGGCTATTCAATCACCACTAGTGAGCCATGTTTTTGTCGCTCCAGGTAACGCAGGTACTCATCAGGAGCCTGACATCAGCAATGTCGCCATTGATGCGGAAAACACTGAAGCATTGCTTGAATTCGCACAAAATGAATCTATCGAACTCACCATCGTGGGTCCAGAAGCGCCACTCGTGAATGGTATTGTTGATCAGTTCCAATCTGCTGGACTACGCATCTTTGGGCCAAGTGCGGCGGCAGCACAACTGGAGGGGTCAAAAACATTCACCAAAGACTTTCTGCAACGGCATGCAATACCTACGGCAGAATATCAGAGTTTTACAGAAATCGAACCTGCGCTCGAATATGTTAAAAGCAAGGGTGTTCCCATTGTCATTAAGGCCGACGGACTGGCTGCTGGTAAAGGTGTCATCCTAGCCTACACTGCACAGGAGGCGATTGATTCGATCAAAGATATGCTCTCTGGCAACTCGTTCGGCGATGCAGGTCATCGCGTTGTCATAGAGGAATTCCTGTATGGAGAAGAAGCGAGTTTTATTTGCATGATCGACGGTGAGCACGCGCTGCCACTAGCGACATCGCAGGACCATAAAGCACGCGATAATGGCGATCAAGGTCCCAATACAGGGGGCATGGGTGCTTATTCCCCTGCCCCAATTGTGACGGCAGAAGTTGAAGATAAAATCATGCGACAAGTGATTTGGCCTACGGTTCGAGGTATGGCCACCGAAGGCGCAAAATATACTGGTTTTTTATACGCCGGCCTGATGGTCAGTAGCACAGGTGACATCAAGGTAATCGAGTACAACTGCCGCTTCGGTGACCCAGAAGCGCAACCAATCATGATGCGACTCCAGTCAGATTTAGTAGAGCTGTGCATTGCTTGTTGTGATGGCGATCTGATCGAGAAAAAAATAGAATGGGATTCACGCTCATGCCTTGGTGTTGTGCTAGCAGCGAACGGTTATCCAGATAGCTACCTCAAAGGCGACATTATTAGAGAAATACCACCTGCTGATTCCGAGTCAAAAGTATTTCATGCAGGCACCAGAAACGACGGTAAGGGCAATATTTTAAGCAATGGGGGCCGCGTTTTATGTGCTGCGGCGTTAGGCGACACACTAGAGGAAGCGCAGACCAAAACCTATCTGATAGTCGATAAAATTGACTGGGATGGTTCCTATTACAGGACTGATATCGGTTTTAAAGCTCTATAAAAAGGATTTTTTGCATTCTCAAAAAAATATTTTTATCCCCACTTACGGGCAGCTTTTCACGTAAAACATCAACTTTACTTTTTAAACGCCTGAACTAACAGCAACTAATTTACTGACAAATAGTTCACCTGACCACTATATATAGTGGTCAGGTGAACACATATACACAATATATTGCGATTCTCGTCACTAAAGCTATACTTCCCTTCATATAGCCTAAAACATAGACGAGAGTCACAATATGAAATGTCCCAACTGCAGCTCATCCATGTTTATCGCAGATAAAACAGCCGAAAGTAAAAGCTTGGTCACTTTTTTTCGATGTACGACCTGTATTGGTGAGCATGTATCGTCGGAACTCACCAATGATGATCAGCATTTCCCGTCTAGCCGGTTAGAATTTTTTGAACCGAATCTCACTCGGAACCATAAACATAGTCAGATACTTTAACTCATAGTTTGATTGCATAGCAGAACCTGCGTCACGGAAAGCCGATGAAAGTATCGTTAGACTGAGCTCAACATAGCAGTTTAATCAGGAAGTTCCACCTTAAATCTCGACAGGAAAGTTGATATGTTTCACTTAGCTACTCAGTTCCAAAAAGCAACCCTATCTAGCTGGTCAAGTTTGATCAACCGGCTCATTTACCTTCCAGGAGCGCTCATTATTGTGTACGGGTTTTGGTTATCGGTAACTGTTTAATCCAGGCTATCCCTCAAGGGCGCCTCTAAAAATAGTGTTTTTTCGCGACCTGTTTTTGCTCCTGTAAAACAGCCATACATGCTATCTATGGCAATAACTGCAAGGAGCCGCAGCGGAGACAACAGGCACCGGCTGGCCCGCAGGGCGAAGCTCGAGTAAACACCGCGTGGACGACTGCATTGAGCAATTGTTGAGAACCGCAGTGTACATTTAGTACATGAGGATTCGAGCATGGAGCTTATTTACATGGATGTACGGTATGTCGATTAGGCCTAGTGGCCCCTACTACTGGTGCAGGAGTAAAAAAATCGGTGGCGCCGCAATAGCGGAAAAAGTGCATTTTAGAAATGCAATTATGATAAGGACACAACCTGCAGTGCCAACACCACCTTCAATCCCTCCAGGGTTGAAGGTTCAAATCTCAAGTTGACGTTATAAGAGTTGACCACCTCTGCAACGACTGCTAGCCCGATACCCTGCCCTTCACTGGTTTCATCTAGTCGCGCGCCTCGATTTAATATTCTATCTATCTCTGACGAACTTAAACCAGAACCGTTATCTTCGATATTTAATTCAATTTCGTCATTGTTGGTTTCGATACAATTGATATGCACTTTATCCTGACAATATTTAAATGCATTATCGAGCAGGTTCCCCATGACTTCGTAGCAATCACTTTCATCCATTCTGATTAAAATGGAGCTAGGCAAAGTTGAGTCAAATTGCACTCTTTTCTCTAGATAAACCTTTTCAAGTGCCGTGCTTATTTTGGCGATGATGACGATTAGGTCAATGGGTTTATTTATTTTTACGCCGACGACATTGGTAGCTCGCTGTAATTGATAGGACACGATCTGATTCATCCGTGCCGTTTGCTCACGCATAGTCACTAGTTCAGCTCGCCCTAATGAATCATTGTCTGTCAGGCCATTTAATACGGCCAGCGGCGTCTTCAAACTATGCGCCAGATCGTCCATCGCATTACGATAACGTTGGTGTTGGTATCGTTCTCGACTCAGCAGAATATTCAGATTATCGGTTAGAGGCGTTATTTCCGTTGGATAATTTTGTTCGAAACCAGTTTGCTTTCGGTCTTCGATTGCCTTGATCTCAAGCCCAACTTTTTTAAGTGGGCGTAAACTCCACATCATCACCAGGTACATTACGATTAGTAGCAGGACAATGGTTATACTGAGCCAGGCCCAAAGCGTTTGCCGGAAGCGATCGAGCTGCCTGAAATAATCACTAGCATCCTGCCAAAGCACGACATCGTATCGTTTGAGCTGGTCATTAGCATCAGGCCAGAGGATGCCGAATGCCAGCCTGAATTGATATTGTTTTCTAAATGTTTGAGTACTAAATTGCCATTCACCGACGTTGGTATTCTTAGCTCGAGGGAATTCTTTCCATACTCTACTTTCAGTACTAGAAAGAGAACCCCATATTTTCTCGTGATGCTCGTTATACAAAATCGCGTAAAGGCCGGAGTCTCGCGTCATTAAACGCGATTCGAATAAACGTTCGTTAGCGACCGTAACACTCAAACCATCAAGACTTTGATCAACTGCGGCTAACAGGCTATATATCATTACCTGCAACTTATCTTCCTCTGCTTGTAATGCACGCTTAACGACCGCTTTTTCGAGCGCAATAGCAGTCAAAATCATAAAGATGACTAGAACTATCATCGATCCAAAAGTAAGTCGTGATTTAATCGAACGCATCGCGTGAATTTACCCCATCACTCTTAAGTTTGCTCAACTCGCGTCAGAGTCAATCGATACCCTCTGCCGCGCAGTGTTTCAATTGGTTTTAAGTCTTCATTTGGGTCTAGCTTCTGGCGCAGCCTTCGGATAAATACTTCAATGACATTACTATCATTATCGGCCTCATCGTCATAAAGGTGCTCGGTCAGCACTGTTTTCGAAATAACTTCTCCAGCGTGCAGCATGAGATATTCCAGCACTTTATATTCGAAGGCCGTCAAATTAATTTCTCGATCGCCTACATAAGTTCGCTGAGTTGCAGTGTCGAGACTCAGTGGCGCACAATTAATACGTGAGTCAGACCAGCCAGATGCTCTACGTATTAAGACCCGGATACGTGCCATCATTTCTTCCTGATGAAATGGTTTAACCAAATAGTCATCCGCACCAGCGTCCAGACCCTCGACCTTATCCTGCCAGCGCCCCCGTGCCGTTAGGATTAAGACGGGTGTATTCTTTCCTTCTTTACGAATGACGCTAATGACTTCCAATCCCGACATTTCAGGCAAACCAAGATCGATAATGGCAACGTCACAAGGATATTCTTGTAGTAGGTACAAGCCCTCCCGACCATTGTCAGCACAGTCGACAGCAAAACCCTCCTTTTTCAACCGATCAACAATCTGTTGCTGAATGTCTGGATCGTCCTCAATCACTATTGCTCGCACCTAAATATCTACCTCTCTTTAAATAACTACCTATTACCCAAGTGATTCAATTTATGACGCATTACTAGTCAATAAGACTAATAGATAACGCTAACACGTAATTTAATACGCTTGCCTGGATGGTATGGCATATCGATATGGTAGCGTTCACCCTGATACCTGTAGGTGACATCATAGCTGTCTACAGCCTCAACATAACTAACTTGACGTTGCACTTCACACCGCTCTTCGTATTGGCTATAGCTCTGGCTTGATTGCAAATGACCATTCACCGCGTCATGCCCCATGCCTGCACCAATAATAGCGCCTAATGCAGTAGCAAGTTTCTTACCGCCCCCTTTGCCAACTTGATGCCCTATGACACCGCCGAGTATACCGCCAATCGCCATGCCGCTAGCCGACTTTGGATGGGAGTAACGGCCGGTCGAGTTTACAACTGGTTCGTTCCAGCATTCTCTAATGGGCGTCGATACTCGCACTTCGCGGTAAACGGGTCTCACTTTGATGACCTTCGCGTAATCATAATGTTGTCCGACCTCGTCACCTGTATTGTGCTTGTTTTTGTTGCCTGCAAAAGAAGACGAGGGAGCAGTTAATATCATTACTGATAGTGTGCCTGCTAATGTAATAGCTAAAGTAGATTTCAAATTTGTCATGCCAATTTCCTGTCGTTAGTGACTAGGCTTTCGGGATTAGTCATTGTTAAATAAGTACTGGCATGAATATACCTCCAGGTTGCTGAATCATAGCTTAACGCATCCTCGACAACTGCTCCTGCGTTGTTCTAATACTGTCCATCCATGGACATATGCTCTCG